>NZ_JBFRRH010000095.1:0-88101 GCF_041472995.1 Vibrio sp. 10N.261.46.A3
GTATCTCGTATCTCGTATCTTCTTAAAGCTTACGTAAACCAGTTAAGGCTTTCTCAAGCCTTCTTTCCATTGGCGCCGAGATATCCATCTTCTCTTCACTACCTGGGTGTGTGAACTTGATGTTTGCTGCATGTAGGAACAGACGATCAAGACCAACCTTGCCCGTGTAAGCATCAAAACGACGATCACCGTAGCGATCATCCCAAGCTATTGGGTGACCAGTATACTGAGCGTGCACACGAATTTGGTGTGTACGGCCTGTAATTGGGCTAGCTTGAATCAACGTCGCCTCTTGGAACTTCTCTAAAACCTTAAAGCGAGTTTCAGAAGCTTTACCATTCGGGTTCACTCGAACAATGCTATTCACTTCGTTTTTTAACAAAGGTGCGTTGACGACTTTACAGCTGTTCTTCCATTCGCCCATGACCAAAGCGAAGTAGTATTTTTGAACCGTTTTTTCACGGAACTGTGCTTGAAGGTGTCTTAGCGCCGAGCGCTTCTTAGCAACAAGCAAAATGCCAGACGTATCTCTATCGATACGGTGTACTAATTCAAGAAAACGAGCATCAGGACGAAGAGCACGTAATGCTTCAATCGCGCCAAACTTTAATCCGCTACCACCATGAACAGCAGTGCCAGATGGTTTGTTAAGAATTAGCATGTGATCATCTTCATAAATGATGCACTGTTCTAATTCTGAAACCTTGTTGAGTTTCGTGCTCGGCACGTTCTCTTCTGTTTTCTCTTCAATAGTAACCGGAGGGATACGAACTAAATCGCCAGCTTTTAGTTTGTACTCAGCCTTGATGCGTTTTTTATTTACGCGGACTTCGCCTTTACGCACGATTCGGTAAATCATGCTTTTCGGGATGTTTTTTAATTGGTTGCGTAAGAAGTTATCAATACGCTGACCAGCCATATCTTCGTCAATGTCGACGAATTGGACTTGGGTTCTAATTTCGCTCATTGCGCTATTGTATCACTGTCACTTTTGATAATTGAGATTTTCTTAGCCCTATTCCGAACTTATTTATCCCTAATCCTTACCGATCTATCCCAAAATGGTCATTGAAGTTCTATATTTCTTTGATTCTTCGAACAAAAAAGCACCAAGATTCCTGCAAATTAAAATATCAATTGATAAATTATTTATAGACAGTGAGTTAGAGCTATCAAAACCCAAACAAAAACTGTTTTTTTTACAGCATTCCGACAAAGCAGATTGCTGTGTTTACCGACCGCTGCTATAGTTCACAGCTGCTATCAGTGGTTTGACTATTATTTAAACAGCTAACCATTCATAAGCAAGTAAATGAGTAGATAACTCAGATTAGACAGTGCTGCAATCGGCGTAAGACACGGTCAACTGAGTTCCTTATCGCTCTACTCACGTACACTCATGTTGAGTATTCACCGCCACATCGCGGATCATAGGCTAACTCCCTATGATGACTGACGTGCCCCAGAGCATCCCTCTCCAGCCGGGAGGCTGCACCGATAAAGCCATGGGATCTGGCACCATGAGAAACGAAATAAAGCGATAAGAACAATGATGAAAATAAGAAAAGACAATGAGAATTTCTAAATGAAAAGAATGTTAATTAACGCAACTCAAAAAGAAGAGTTGCGTGTCGCTTTGGTTGATGGCCAACGACTGTTCGATCTAGATATCGAAAGTCCAGGTCACGAGTCAAAGAAAGCGAATATCTACAAAGGACGTATTACCCGTATTGAACCAAGCCTAGAAGCGGCATTCGTTGATTACGGCGCAGAACGTCACGGTTTCCTCCCTCTTAAAGAAATTGCCCGCGAATACTTCCCTGAAGGTTATACATACCAAGGCCGTCCTAGCATTAAAGAAGTGCTAAAAGAAGGCCAAGAAGTAATCGTACAAGTAGAGAAAGAAGAACGTGGTAGCAAAGGTGCTGCACTGACAACTTTCATCTCTTTGGCTGGTAGTTACTTAGTTCTTATGCCTAATAACCCTCGTGCTGGCGGTATTTCTCGTCGTATCGAAGGTGATGAGCGCACCCAACTGAAAGCAGCATTGAGCACTCTTGAGCTTCCTCAAGGTATGGGCTTAATCGTGCGTACAGCGGGCGTTGGCAAAAGCGCAGAAGAGCTAGAGTGGGACCTAAACGTTCTATTGAACCATTGGGGCGCTATCAAGCAAGCTTCTGATTCAAATGCAGCTCCTTTCCTAATTCACCAAGAGAGTAACGTTATTGTTCGCGCAATTCGTGACTACCTACGTCGTGATATTGGCGAGATTCTAATCGACAGCAATACTATTTTTGAACGTGCTCAAGCGCACATTCAATTAATACGCCCAGATTTCATGAATCGCGTTAAGAAATACGATGGTGAAGTGCCACTATTCAGCCATTACCAGATTGAAAGCCAGATCGAATCTGCTTTCCAACGTGAAGTTCGTCTTCCATCTGGTGGTTCTATCGTAATCGACCCAACAGAAGCACTGACTTCTATCGATATCAACTCTGCTCGTGCAACAAAGGGCGGCGATATTGAAGAAACAGCACTTAACACTAACCTAGAAGCTGCCGATGAAATTGCACGTCAATTACGTCTACGTGACCTAGGTGGTCTTGTTGTAATCGACTTTATCGATATGACTCCGGTTCGCCACCAACGCGAAGTAGAAAGCCGTCTACGTGATGCCGTTCGTTTAGATCGCGCACGTGTTCAGATTGGTCGTATTTCTCGCTTTGGTCTTCTAGAGATGTCTCGTCAACGTTTGAGCCCATCACTAGCAGAAGCAAGCCACCACATTTGTCCTCGTTGTACAGGTACTGGTGTTGTTCGTGATAACGAATCTCTAGCACTTTCTGTTCTACGTTTGATTGAAGAAGAAGCTCTAAAAGACAACACAGCACAAGTACTTGCTGTTGTACCTGTTCCAATCGCTTCTTACCTTCTGAACGAAAAACGTCGTTCAGTAAACCACATCGAGAAGAATCAAGAAGTTAAGATCACTGTTGTTCCTAACTCAGACATGGAAACGCCGCATTTTGAGGTTATCCGTGTTCGTGAAGGTGAAGAGTTCGATCTACTGTCTTACTTGCTGCCTAACAAGCTAGAAGCTCTAAAAGAAGCGGAAAGCAAAGAGCCAGCTGAACAGACTATTCGTCCTAAGAAGATCGAAGAACCTGCTCTGAAAGGCTTTGCAGCTCCTGCTCAATCAGCACCGACTCCTGCTCCAGCACCTAAAGCTGTTGAAGAGAAGAAAGCTGAACCAGCAGCGACTCAAGAACCAGGCTTAATTGGTCGTTTCTTCAAAGCTATCGGTAGCTTCTTATTTGGCTCTTCAACTCAAGAAGAGAAAAAAGAAGAAGAGAAGAAAGAAGAAGAGAAACCTAAAAACAATCGCAACAACGGCAACCGTCAACGCCGTGATCGTAACGATAACCGTCGTCGTAACCAACGTGGTGAGCGTAACGACCGTGGTGAACGTGGCGACAATCGTAACGAAAACCGTGACAACAAACGCCGTCGTAAGCCAGCTCGTGATGAGAAGCCTGAAGAGCAAAAAGAAGCAGCTCCACAGCAAACTCGTCAGCCTCGTAAGCCTAAGCAAGACCGTCGCAACAAGCCACGTGATGAGCAGAAGCAACGCGAAGAGCAAGCACCATCTAAATTAGCAGAAGAAGGTCTACAGCTAGCAGCAGAAGCACAAGCTGGTAAACCGGAAGCGCCTAAGGCTAAACCTGAAGCAAAAGCAGCTAAGATTAAAGAGCGTCGTCAGCGTCGTAAACTGAACAAGCAAGTTCGTGTTAAAGACCAACAAGCTCAAGCTGAAGATAACGCTTCAAAAGAACAGGTTGTTGCTAAAGAACAATCAGTAGCTCAAGAGCAAAAAGTTGCGGAACAAGTAGAAGCAACTCAAGCGAATGCAGAGCAAACTGAACAGGAAGAGCCGAAACAACGTCGTAACCGTCGTTCTCCACGTCACCTACGTGCAAGTGGTCAACGTCGTCGTCGCGGTCGTGATCGTCGCCCTAACCCATTCCGCCTACGTAAAGGTGGTGTAGCTTCTCCAGAGATGGCTATGGGTAAAGTGATGCCTCGCTTCATTCCAAAACCTCACCACAAGCAGGCAAAACCTGAAGTGGCTGAAGTTCAAGTAGCAGCTGAAGCGCAAACATCTGTTCAAGAGCAGAATGTTGCTCTAGAGACGGCACCACAAAGCAATGTAGTAATGGCTGGCGGCTTCGCATGTCCAGAGCTTGCAATGGGTAAAGTGATTATCCGTCGCGAAGAAGCTGCTGTTGAAGCTCAAGTAGCTGAGACTCCTACTGTAGTTGAAGCTCCTGCAGTCGTTGAAGAAGCACCAGTGGTCGTTGAAACTGCAAAAGTTGAAGCTCCAGTGATTGCAGAAGCGACGAAAGTTGAAGCGCCTGTTGTAGCAGAAGCTGTACAAGCAGAAGCAACACCAGTTGTTGAAGCTGAAGCGCCTAAAGCTGAAAGTGCAAAAGTTGAAGAAGCACCTGTTGTAAAAACAGAAGCTCCTAAAGCGGCACCAAAGGCAGCTGTTGCTAAGAAGCAAGCCGGTTCACCAATGACTAAAGCTCCTGGTCCTCAAGAGATCAAAGAGATTGAAGTGATTGCAGCTCCGTTCCGCACTGAACGTTTTGTATCGAAAGGTGCAGGCAGTCAGGCAGCGTCGAACAAAGCTGGCGCGGCGATGACTAAGCCAAACTACTAGTGATTACTGATAGATAATCGCAAGTAAATAGAATCAAAGGCTGCTTATTAAAGCAGCCTTTTTCATATCTACTAATCGAATAAAAATTAACAGATATATTACTCAAAGTTAGGTTCAACCTTGAACTTAATCACATTTTTGGGTAGCATTCGCGCACTTATCTTTTCGACACTTCGCTATTGCCGCTCTTTTCCATCACTGTTTGGCTACGCAATACACCCGTGTCGGTAAATCCATCTTAAGCATAGCTGAGCAAACATGTTCGAATTCCCACAATTTTCAAAGCACTCTGTAAAGAATGACGTGCTTTCAGGTCTTACAGTAGCCCTAGCTCTGGTACCTGAAGCTGTAGCATTCGCCTTTGTTGCTGGCGTTGACCCAATGGTTGGTCTTTACGCAGCATTCATCGTAGGTTTAATCACTTCTGTCTTTGGCGGTCGTCCAGGTATGATTTCTGGTGCAACTGGCGCAATGGCCGTGGTAATGGTGAGCCTAGTGGCAACCCATGGTGTTCAATACCTATTCGCAGCCGTTATGCTGGCTGGCCTTCTGCAAATTGCAGCGGGTGTATTTAAACTAGGTAAATTTATCCGTATCGTTCCACACCCAGTAATGATTGGTTTCGTGAACGGTTTGGCCATTGTTATCTTCCTAGCTCAGCTTGGTCAATTTAAAGCACCAGACGTAACAGGTGCGTTGACTTGGTTACCAAGCGGTCAAATGACACTAATGCTAGGTCTAGTAGCCCTTACAATGGCTATCATCCACTTCCTACCTAAGCTAACAACAGCAGTACCATCTTCATTGGTTGCTATTGTTACAGTAACAGCTTTGGTTGTGGGTCTTGACCTTGAAACTCGCACTGTTGTCGACTTCCTACGTACAATGTCTGGTGACGAAGCTGCTACGCTAGCGGGCTCTCTACCAACATTCTCAATTCCTGCTGTTCCGTTTTCTTTAGAGACACTACAGATCATCCTGCCTTACGCGATTATCCTTGCGGCTATCGGCCTGATTGAATCTCTGCTGACACTAACAGTACTAGACGAAATGACAAACACTCGTGGTCAATCTAACCGTGAATGTGTTGGTCAAGGTATGGCTAACGTAACGTGTTCTGTATTTGGCGCGATGGGTGGTTGTGCGATGATCGGTCAATCGATGATCAACGTAAACTCAGGTGGTCGTGGTCGCCTTTCAGGTATCGTAGCCGCAGTTGCACTACTGATGTTCATCCTGTTCGGTTCTGCACTGATTGAAATGATTCCTCTAGCAGCACTTGTGGGCGTAATGTTCATGGTTGTTATCGGCACATTTGAATGGGCTACTTTCAAGCTTGCACGTCGCGTTCCTAAGCAAGACTTCTTCGTTATCGTTCTTGTTACCGTAGTAACCGTACTGACAGACCTTGCTGTAGCGGTAGGTGTTGGTGTTGTAGCTTCAGCGCTAATGTTTGCTTGGCAACATGCTAAACACATCTACGCAGATACATCAGTAAACGCTGAAGGCTCAAAAGAGTACAAAGTTAACGGTCCAATATTCTTTGGTTCGACGGCTAACTTCCTAGAGTTGTTTGACGCTTACAACGATCCACAAGATGTGATCGTTGATTTCGCAAACTCACGCGTGACTGACCACTCTGCAATTGAAGCGATCGACACGATTGCTGACCGTTACGCGGCGCTAGGTAAAACACTTCACCTTCGCCACCTAAGCCAAGACTGTGTTGCTATGCTGCACAAAGCAGGTAGCTTAGTTGAAGCAAACGTTGCAGAAGACCCAATCTACAAAGTAATGTCTAAGTAATCTTAGCTGTAGCTTTAAGTTAGATTTAGAGAGGCCGACATTCAATGTCGGCCTTTTTTATACCTATCGGTCAGCTCTTACGCTGAACACCTAACAACGCACATTGTTCCTAAACTACATTGAACGTAGTATCGCTTCGCTAGACTCTTCGATTAAATCCAACACCAATTCAAAGCCATTTCCCTCACCATAATACGGATCGGGGATCTCTTGATATTGTGACTTTCCAAAGCTTAAAAATAACGCAAGCTTGTATTGGAGATGAGCGGGACACTGGCTCATTAAGTCATCTAGATTCGCCCTATCGGCCGCGAGTATCAGGTCAAATTCTTCGAAATCATTATCAACCACTTTACGAGAAGTTATCCCCTTAAAGCTATAGCCTCGCTTCTCTCCTGCAGATTTCGAACGCGAGTCTGGCGGGTTGCCTTGATGAAAACCAATCGTCCCTGCAGAGTCGACCACAACGTCAATATCCAGTTGTTGCGCTTTCTTCCTTAGCACCGCTTCACCTGTTGGCGAACGGCAAATGTTTCCCATACAAACTACGAGTATCTTTTTCATCCCTAATCACCTGTTCTTCCGATGGTTTTTGCTATCGTTAAGTTAGGCTATGATAGGCGCAATCACAACTTAAAAGGATTTGTTATGTCGACTGAAGACAACAAAGAACAACGCCACAAAGCAAGACAACAGAAAGTAAAAGAACAAGTCGATGCTCGTGTCGCTGCAGCACAAGAAGTAAAAGGCCTATTGTTGGTCATCACGGGTAACGGTAAAGGTAAATCAACATCCGGT
Source organism: Vibrio sp. 10N.261.46.A3 (assembly GCF_041472995.1). Lineage (NCBI taxonomy): Bacteria > Pseudomonadati > Pseudomonadota > Gammaproteobacteria > Vibrionales > Vibrionaceae > Vibrio > Vibrio sp. 10N.261.46.A3. The sequence goes on from NZ_JBFRRH010000095.1 coordinate 7,328, forward strand.
TTTGGTACGATTACACGTGCAGTCGGTCATGGTAAGAAATGTGCCGTCGCTCAGTTTGTTAAAGGAACATGGGATAACGGCGAAAAGAACGTTCTTCAAAAGCTCGATGTAGAGTTCCAAGTGATGGGTACTGGCTTTACTTGGGAAACTCAAAACAAGGCTCAAGATATCGAAGCCGCCCAGCGCGTGTGGAAAGAGTGTCAGCGTATGCTAGCCGATGAGTCGATTGATGTAATTCTGTTTGATGAGCTGACTTACATGGTGAGTTACGGCTACATTGAACTGGATGAAGTGGTAGAAGCTCTAAACAACCGTCCGAAAATGCAATCCGTGATCATTACTGGCCGTGGCGCGCACCGAACTTTAACGGACATGGCCGATACCGTGTCTGAAGTTCGTAACGTTAAACACGCTTTCGAGTCTGGTGTAAAAGCGCTTCAAGGCGTTGACTGGTAATCGCACTCAACCAGAGATCCCCGACTCGGTCATTCTTCCCTCTCAAGGATGACGACCACTAGACTTTCACGCCCTTGAACAAAGGACGAGACCTGTCTTCATCCCCTAGAGCGAGTGACGCGTGTCATAGGGAATCTCTCGAAAGTATTATAAGCACCCAAACAAAAGCGCCATTCCTACAGTAGGAATGGCCCTTCTTTTATATATGAGTTAAAAACGTTTAGTTAAAGAAACCTTTCAATAAACCATCAACTGCTTCTTTAGTTTTCTCGTCTTTAATCTTGTCCGTTAGCTTGTTCACACCACGGTCAATTTCTTTCTGTGCTTTCTGCTTCAATACATCATCAAAAACAAGTGCGAATTTCGGGGCAGCCCACTGACCAGTTACCTTAATTGGGATTGTCACATCTTTCAGGTCGTCAATGCTCTTACCGCCCTGACCTTCAAGTGAACCCACAATTGATGTACGCACAAGGAAGTCGACCGTTTCATTGATGAAGTTTGCTTTACCTTGACCTGTCACACGTAACAGTGGCGACTGTGCTGATAAGTCGTTAGTTGAAACCCAACCTTTATCCACTTTCAGCGTCGCTTTCATTGCACTGAAGTCCGTTTTTTGAGCTTCATTTGTGCTTTCAACTTTCTCGCCCTTGATCTTAGCGTAGTTTTCTCGAATCAGTTGAGCTACGTTGATGCCGTTAACCGCACCATCTTCAAAGTTAATCGCGATAGTACCGACAAGGTTCTTCTTGATTCCTGTTGGAGTTAAGCTCTTACCTTTCACGTTGACATCAATATTACCGGTACCTTCCAGCATATCGTTATCTGCAACATCAACCAGTAACGGTTGTACTTTCACGCCTTTAATTTTCTTCTTAGCCGTGTAAGTTGCCGGTGTTTTACGAGCATCTAGCTTAGCCGTAGCTGAAATAGAGCCTTGGTAAAGATTCGATGTGAATGAAGTTAGCTCTGCGATACCACGGTTAACCGAAAATGCCGTTTTAACATTCTGCATTTTCGCGTTGTTCGCCTTGAACTTATCAATCGTAATGTCACCTTTCACGTCTAACGTTTTCAGAGCCGACAGATCAGGTTCCACTTCTTTAGCAGGAGCAGAGCTACCTGAGTTTGACGTTGAGCCACCAGCAGAACCAGAAGGCGCTGTGCTCGCGGTTTCTGTTGTATTGCCTAAGCCTAGGAATTCATCTAAATCAATATTCGGGCTATGAAGAGAGAAACGAACCTTTGGTATTTCAGATAGGGTTACGTCTGCTTTACCGTCTAATGCAATAGCGTTAGCTTGTAGCTTCTCTAACACAAAGCTCAGGTGGCTCTTGTTAAGATCGAAGCTTAAGTCAGACAGCATGTCGACTTTCATTGGAGACTGAGGAAGCGTATCGCCTTTGAATGTTGAGTCTAACGTTAATTTGTTCAGCGTTACTTTTGAAATCGCGCTATCAACCGTAAGTTCACCGCCACCTTTAAGATCAAGGTCAAGGCCAGCCGCATTACCGATTACGGCGTAAGTCAGTTGGTTTACCTTATCAAACTCAAACGTATTCAAGCCAATTTTTGCTGACTCAATCGACGTCGCTGGATCATTGAACTTAGCGTTTAAGTCGATATTACGAAGTGCGTAACTTGCAAAGCCTTCAGCTAATTTGAATTCTGCACGGCCTTGTGCAGAGAACTTCTGTTGATTGTTCTCACCAGAAGCCGCAAATGTCGCGGTTGTCCATGTATCAACGGCAAACTCAGAAAGATTCAAAGACACATCGTATAGCTTAGTGAATGAACCCGCTTGCTTGTCGTCCATTTCAAACAATGCGTTTGATACAGTTACGCCTGCAAGGTTGATCGTCCAGCCCGATGCGTCTGTGGTAGTTTGCTCTTGAGGGGCAGGCGCGGATTCAGAACTTGTATCTGCTGCAGGCTCAGATCCTTGAGGCGCTGACGCTTGCGTTAGTGCATCAATGTTCTTGCGACCATCTTTAAGCGTTTCTAAATAGAATTCTGCACCATCTAGAGTAATGTTGCCGATCTCTAGTTGGTTACTAAATAGCGGAGTAACCGAAACATCAACGCCAACGGTATCAACCTTGAATAGGTTTGGTTGGGTGAACCCTTCAGGATTACGTAATTCAGTTTGACCAAGTTCAAAGCCAATCGATGGGAAGAATTGCCAGCTGATATCACCCTCGATCACAAGCTCTAGGCCTGTGTGTTTTTGGGCTTGTTCGACAATTAATGGCTTAAATTGGTTGGGATTCACTAACAGCACTAGTGCCAGAATTGCTGCAACGACAACAAACACTGGTACAGCTATGAAAATGAGTAGTTTCTTCATCCGCATATTCCTTGCTTAGATTCCAAAAGAAAGTGGCACTATAAAAGTGCCACTGATTCGGTAAAAAATAAAGCTAAGTGAGTCACTTAGGCAAAATTTTATTCGATTAAGACTTCAACAACTTCGCAATGTGCGCTTTTAACACATCAATCGCAATACGGTTTTTACCACCACGAGGAACGATGATGTCTGCATGTTGTTTTGAAGGCTCGATAAACTGCATGAACATTGGACGTACTGTTTCTTGGTATTGCTTGAGTACAGTGTCCATTGTACGACCACGCTCTTCTACATCACGCTTAACACGGCGTAATAGACAGATGTCTAATGGTGTATCCATAAACACACTTGCGTGCATTAGTTTACGAAGACGCGGGTCTGTTAGAAGCAGAATACCCTCTAAAATGATCACTTTCTTTGGAGTAAGTGTAGTCGTTTCAGAAGTACGTGTGTGTTCTGTGTAGCTGTATTCAGGAACTTCTACGGCGTTGCCACTCATTAGCTGCTGTAGATGTTCACATAAAAGATCATGATCTAGTGCATTTGGGTGATCGTAGTTAGTTTTAACACGCTCTTCCATACTCAAGTGGCTTTGGTCGCTGTAATAGCAATCTTCCGTGATAACACCAATTTGATGGTCGCCTACTTTTTCGCGCAATTCATTATAAATTGTACTAGCAATCAGACTTTTTCCTGAAGCTGAAGCGCCAGCGATACCTACGATGACACATTGATTATTATCAGACATTAATTTTGCACCCGATATGGTTTGGTGGTGGGAAGAGATAAACCGCCTGATTATAGGGGCTAAAGCACATAGATTCTAGTCGCCATTTTAGCTAATTGCAGTCAAATTGATGATATCAATGCATTTAATGAATACAATCGTTTGCTTTCAAATAACTTGCCTACAACTATTTGCACAACCCCATTGGCTATCAGCCTAAATCCGACCACTGTTTATCTAATCCAGCATGATTTACATGACTCTTTGATTGGCTTTCGCTATTCAACCAAAGAAAAGTTAATCGCCTCTGGTCTCGCCTTGCCCGTCCAAAACATCTTCGCAGCCACATTCTCAGCAAGCTCTAAGTAGTGAAGTGTATGTTCACTGTCTGGACGACGAATCACCGTAGGGCAACCTGCATCAATGTCTTCTCGCACATCAATATGAAGAGGGATCTGTGCCAAAATATCGAGGTAAAATTCTTCTGACATAGCTTCTGCACCACCAGCACCAAAGATATGCTCTTTCTCACCACAGTGACTACAAATATGATAACTCATGTTTTCAACTAAGCCTGCCACTGGCACGCTTACCTTATCGAACATCGCTACGCCTTTACGTGCATCCGCTAGCGCCAAATCTTGAGGAGTGGTCACCACTACAGCCCCAGTCACTGGGATCTGGCGCGATAACGTCAGCTGAATATCACCGGTACCCGGTGGCATGTCGATCACAAGGTAATCCAACTCTGGCCATACAGTTTCATTAACAAGCTGCCCCAAAGCCTTCGCTGCCATAGGGCCACGCCAGATTGCCGCATCATCTTTCGACACAAGATAGCCAATAGAGTGGGTGAAAATGCCATGTGCCTCGATGGGCATCATCCATTTGTTGTTCTGTACTTCTGGTTTCGCGTCTAGTTGGCCGAGCATCATAGGCACTGATGGACCGTAGATATCCGCATCCAACAAACCCACTTTTGAACCTGACTTAGATAACGCGAGCGCAAGGTTTACTGAAGTCGTTGATTTACCCACCCCACCCTTTGCCGACGTCACAGCGATAATATTCTTAACACCCTTCAATGGCGTCGCGACTGTGGTTTCCAGCGCAGACGGTTTCACTTTTACTTCAAACTGAAAAGCGCTAACAAGCTGTTGTTCAATCTGAGAGTGAAGCCACTGTTCCAATTCAACCGCAAGCTGATTAGCGGCAAAAGGTAAGGTGATAACAAATGATCCACGCGGATCAACCGATACAATATTTTGGTGTAGCGCCCACTCTGGGATGAGGATTGGTGACTCGAACTCATTCAACCATGAACAGAAATCTTGCTTAGAAGTAAAGTTACGCATTGGGGCTCCTTTTTTTATTTATGCTATCACCCACGAGATGAAGACTGAACCCCTAAAAAACTAGGGGAATCCTTTGTCTGATACCTTGGCGTATCACACGTTATAAAGTAGTATTACCTCTCAAATTTATACCTATCAAAAAAGCGAATTATTAAGTATGGCAACTGATCCAAGACAACTTTTGGTAACTTGTGCGCTTCCGTACGCTAACGGCTCTATTCACCTTGGCCATATGCTTGAGCATATCCAAGCTGATATCTGGGTTCGATACCAGCGTCTACGTGGCAACACTGTAAACTTCATCTGTGCTGACGATGCTCACGGCACGCCAATTATGCTTAAAGCTCAACAGATGGGTATCACGCCAGAAGAGATGATCGCTGCTGTTAGTGAAGAGCACCAAAAAGACTTCGCTGGCTTTGATATCAGCTTTGATAACTACCACAGCACACACAGCGAAGAGAACCGTGAACTGGCTTCTCACATCTACCTAGAACTTAAAAAGAACGGCTTCATTTCTAGCCGTACTATTTCTCAGCTTTTCGATCCTGAGAAAGAGATGTTCCTACCAGACCGCTTCGTAAAAGGTACTTGCCCTAAGTGTAAGTCAGAAGACCAGTATGGTGATAACTGTGATAACTGTGGTGAGACATACAGCCCAACTGAGCTAATTAACCCTAAATCAGCGGTTTCTGGCGCAACTCCAGTAATGAAAGACTCTGAGCACTTCTTCTTCGACCTACCTCAGTTCGAAAGCATGCTTAAAGAGTGGACTCGTTCTGGCTCTCTACAGAATGAAACTGCAAACAAAATGCAGGAATGGTTTGAGTCTGGCCTGCAACAGTGGGATATCTCACGTGATGCACCTTACTTTGGCTTTGAAATCCCAGGCGAAAAAGACAAGTTCTTCTACGTATGGCTAGACGCACCTGTTGGCTACATGGCTTCTTTCAAGAACCTATGTGACAAGCGTGACGATCTAAACTTCGATGAATACTGGAAGAAAGACAGCACAACAGAGCTTTACCACTTCATCGGTAAAGACATCGTTTACTTCCACAGCCTATTCTGGCCAGCAATGCTAGACGGCGCAGGTTTCCGTAAGCCAAACAACGTATTCGTGCACGGCTACGTAACAGTGAACGGTGCGAAGATGTCTAAGTCGAAAGGCACATTCATCAAAGCAAGCACGTACCTAAACCACCTAGACCCTGAATGTCTACGTTACTACTACGCTGCGAAACTAAACAGCCGCATCGATGACTTAGATCTTAACCTTGAAGACTTCACTCAACGTGTAAACGCTGACGTAGTAAACAAGATTGTTAACCTAGCTTCTCGTAACGCTGGCTTCATTACTAAGCGTTTTGAAGGCAAGCTAGCTGCTGAATTTGCAGAGCCTGAGCTATACAACGAATTCGTTGCTGCTGCTGAGCGTATCGGTGAGCTATACGAAACTCGTGAATTCAGCCGTGCTATCCGTGAAATCACAGCACTAGCGGATAAAGCTAACCAGTACATCGACGAAAAAGCACCTTGGGTTCTTGCAAAAGAAGAAGGCAAAGAAGCTGAGCTTCAACAAGTTTCTTCTGTAGGTATTAACCTATTCCGCGTACTGATGGCTTACCTGAAACCAGTAATGCCAGAGCTTGCAGCTCGCACTGAAGCTTTCCTAAACGAGGAGCTAACGTGGGAAGCGATTGCTACTCCGCTAACTGATCACGAGATCACTAAGTTCAAAGCGCTATTCAACCGTATTGATCCTAAGAAAGTGGAAGCAATGGTTGAGTCTTCCAAAGAAGATGCAGCCGCTGAAGCAGCAGCGAAAGAAAAAGCAGAAGCTGAAAAAGAGCAGGCAAGCCAAACTGAGCTAGACAAAGAGCCAATCGCAGACGAGATTGAGTTCGATGCCTTTGCAGCAGTAGACATGCGTATTGCTCGTATCATCTCTTGTGAAGAAGTACCAAAAGCGAACAAACTACTGAAGTTCCAACTAGACATCGGTGGTGAGACTCGCCAAGTATTCTCTGGTATCAAATCAGCATACAAACCTGAAGAACTAGAAGGCAAGCTAACTGTAATGGTAGCCAACCTAAAGCCTCGTAAGATGAAGTTTGGTATGTCAGAAGGCATGATCCTGGCAGCTGGCCCTGGCGGCAGCGACCTATGGATCCTTGAGCCACACGAAGGTGCTCAACCTGGTATGCGTGTAATGTAATTCTGACTCCAGTCAGATAACAAGCACCCATCACTAAATCCCTAATGCATTTTTGACTTGAAAGAGTTAATCAGCATTGGGGATTTTTTATATCTACCGAAAATTAGCGTTCTCTGTTAGAGTCGCCGTCAACTATGCTATGTAGAGTAGAAACTGGTTCGTCGACAAAAATAGGCGAAACCAACACCTCTTTACTCTAAAACCCTTTTTAGGAATCCCCAGTGACTAACAACGAAATCTTGCGTCGTATTCAACACGCACTAAACCTTAAAAATGCACAAATCATCAAAGCTATCGAACAAGCTGATGTGACCGTTGCTCATGACCAAGTGATTAACTGGCTAAAAGACGACAACGACAAGTCATGCTCTAAGATGAAAGATAAAGAGTTAGCGGTATTCCTAAATGGTTTTATCAACCTTAAGCGTGGCAAAAAAGAAGGCGAGCAACCTAAACCTGAAGTTGCACTGACGAACAACATGATCTTCATGAAGCTTCGTATCGCATTAAACATGAAAGCAGAAGATGTTTTGGACGTACTAGAAGTGGTTGGCATTAGCTTGAGCAAGTACGAAATCGGCGCTTACTTCCGCAAGCCAGAAAACAAAAACTACAAAGTGTGTGAAGACCAACTACTTTGCGATTTTCTAAACGGCGTGCAATTTACCAACCGCCCAGACTCAGAAGAGTTTGCGGGTTAAGTTGCTACTCCTAGATAAATTTTAAGTTGCTACACATAGATAAATTACTCGTCATAGGTAAGTAACTGACCCACGGATAATTTTCTAGCAACGACAGATAAATAAAAAGCGGCGAGATAATTGAATTATCTCGCCGCTTTTTCGTTTTCTTTACGTCACTGACTAAACAGGAACAACAATAGTAAACCTATGGCTTAGCTGTCGTCTTCAGTGAAGTTCGTTGGCAATGTCGTTTTCATTTCATTCCAAACTTGTGCACTTGCGATACCGTAGTTACGAATCACCAATGGCAAAGTTTCGCGCTCGCCACTTTCACAAATAATGAACAGCTCTTTATAAAAGTCCATCGCTAAACGTCGTGCTTCTGGGTTAGAGAAGTAGTAGCTACCGATACGGTCATACAGTTTGCGCACACCGTTAAAGATCAGGCCGTAAATCTGGTTGCCTGAGTGGAATGCCAAACGTTGGAAAAGCATGTAATCATAGAAGTTGAAAGTCTTCGCGATTAAGATCGTCTGACGTTTCGCTTCATCTTTTTCTGAATCTTCTTTTACCGCTTGTTTGATCTTGTCAGCGTATGGCGACGATTCTAGGAACTCATCCCAAGTTGGTGCCGCAAGTAGCGCTTCACAAGATTCAATCACGTTACTGATAGTACGCTCTGAAGCTTCTTTGTTTGCTTTGAATGCATAACGCATAAAGATCGGGCTGATATTAGTACGAGCAGCAAGCAGGTCTTCTACCATTTTGCTTGCGTTATCAACGTCCAACGTCATTAGCGTATCAAGGATATGAAGACCTGAGGTTTCCATAAACTGGTTAACTTTAGTTGGTTTGCCGTGTTGGATTGTCAACCAACCATCACGAGCAAGACGTTGTAGTACTTCACGAAGCGTAGTACGTGTAACACCAATCAGCTCAGAAAGCTCACGCTCTGCGGGCAAGATAGAACCTGGAGGGAAACGGCCATTCCAAATACTTTCAATGATATACTTCTCTGCAAATCCTGCCGGGCTCTTCGCCTTAATGACCATCTACACTTCAATCCAATTTAATTATTCTGTTCTAATTTACTCATCATACCACTAGTTCACACCTAGCGGAAACACCCTCAAAAATTTTACTCACTCTAAATACCGTTAGAGTTATAACTCTAAAGTTCAACACACGTTTGCACCTCAGGTTTGTAAAGCAAGCGACTCTAAATCACCATTTAAACAAACCGTTAACACAACAATTTTTCTTTAAAATCAATGGGATTGGTCATATTTTTAAAGCTATTAATTTGCAATATTAAGTTGTAATAATCATATATAAGCCGTCGTTATTCTGTAATTTTCAATCATTTCGCTGAAATATTGATTCTAGTCGGTTTTTATCACATTTTAAGTGGTATGCTTGCGCTACTTTGATCGCGTTTCTCAACAAAAAAGAGGTATTTTTAGGGCTACAGGGCTTTTCCTGTTGACTAAATGTTATCTAAGAGTAAAGTTGCGCTCAAAAATAAGCAGTGCTTGAGTTTCTAAGGGAGTGACTTGGCAAGACCACAGAACATTACATGGAATGTAGTTTTTCTAAGTCACTGTTAGTTATAGTTTTTAACAATTTCTATAGCTCGATTCTCAAAATGTTGTATTGCTTGTCTATTCATAATCAACATAAAAGAGTATTAACATGCCGATGTCTCTCGGAAACGCTTTTATCAAGAACTTCCTTGGTAAAGCTCCTGATTGGTATAAACTTGCCATCATTTCCTTTTTAATCATCAACCCGTTTGTTTTCTTCCTAGTTGACCCATTTGTTGCGGGCTGGCTATTGGTGGTTGAGTTTATTTTCACTCTAGCTATGGCTCTCAAATGCTACCCACTTCAACCGGGTGGTCTATTAGCTATTCAAGCAGTCGCCATTGGCATGACCAAACCAGAAATGGTTTATCACGAGCTGCAAGCAAACCTTCCTGTATTACTCTTGCTCGTATTCATGGTTGCTGGCATTTACTTCATGAAAGAACTGCTTTTGTTCATTTTCACGAAGATCTTGCTTGGCATCCAATCTAAAATTTTACTTTCTGTTGCCTTCTGTGTTGCTGCTGCTTTCTTATCAGCATTCCTAGATGCACTAACAGTAATCGCTGTAGTTATTAGCGTTGCGGTCGGCTTCTACTCTATCTACCACAAGGTTGCATCGGGTAAAGGCACAACGTCTGCGCACGATCATACACATGATGAAGAGATCTCTGAGCTAACTCGTGATGACTTAGAAAACTACCGTGCTTTCTTACGTTCACTGCTTATGCACGCCGGTGTTGGTACAGCACTGGGTGGTGTAATGACCATGGTAGGCGAACCACAAAACTTGGTAATTGCTAAGCAAGCAGGCTGGGAATTCGGTGAATTTATCATCCGTATGCTGCCAGTAACACTGCCTGTTTTCTTCTGCGGTATTTTAACTTGTGCACTTGTCGAGAAATTCAAAGTATTTGGTTACGGTTCTGAGCTACCAACGAATGTTCGCCAAATCTTGGTTGAGTTTGACAACAAAGAACGTGCAAACCGCACCAAGCAAGACGTAGCAAAACTATGGGTTCAAAGTGCAATTGCAGTTTGGCTTATTGTTGGCCTCGCACTTCACGTTGCTGAGGTAGGTTTGATTGGTCTTTCTGTGATCATCTTAGCTACAGCGTTTACGGGTGTTATTGAAGAGCACTCTATGGGTAAAGCCTTTGAAGAAGCGCTACCATTTACTGCACTTCTAGCCGTTTTCTTCGCGGTTGTTGCTGTAATCATCGACCAAGCTCTGTTTAAGCCAGTAATCGATGCTGTACTTCACGTTGAAGATAAAGGCGCACAACTCGCTCTCTTCTATGTTGCCAACGGTATTCTATCGATGGTTTCAGATAACGTATTCGTCGGCACGGTTTACATCAACGAAGTGAAAACGGCATTAGTAGAAGGCATCATCACTCGTGACCAGTTCGACCTACTTGCTGTTGCTATCAACACAGGTACTAACCTACCTTCTGTTGCTACGCCAAACGGCCAGGCTGCATTCCTATTCCTATTAACATCAGCACTTGCTCCGTTAATTCGACTGTCTTACGGCCGCATGGTTATCATGGCACTGCCATACACCATCGTATTAGCACTGGTTGGCCTTGCTGGTATCGTGTTCTTCGTAGAGCCAATGACAGCATGGTTCTACGACGCAGGTTGGATCATTCAACGCACTGGTGAAGTCGTTGCTCCAGTTATCTCTGGTGGTCACTAAGCTAAATACTGTGTCGCAAACCACAATAACTATAACTAACTAATCAAAAATATTAGTTGATTAGGAAACTTATCCAAGATAAAAAGCTCTGAGTAATCAGGGCTTTTTTATTTTATAGACGGGATTAAATTCGTGAACTTTTTAGCAATGATCAAAGACTTCTCTAAGGGACGTTTATCTTGGCTTTTACTGCTGGCTTTTATTGTCTTTTTTGAGGCATGTGCTCTCTTCTTCCAACACGTGATGATGCTTGGCCCTTGCGTAATGTGCATCTATGAGCGCGTTGCGATGCTTGCTATCGGTGTTGCAGCCATGATTGGTGCTATTGCCCCGAATAACCCAATATCACGTTGGTTAGGCCTTGCTGGCTGGGGATTTGGCGCATATAAAGGTTTAACGCTGGCTTTAGAGCACGTTGACTATCAGTTTAATCCGTCTCCTTTTGCTACTTGTGACCTATTCGTGACCTTCCCAAGCTGGGCACCTTTAAACCAATGGGCTCCGTGGATGTTTGAGGCTTACGGCGACTGCAGCAAGGTGGTGTGGCAGTTCTTAGAGCTTTCGATGCCACAGTGGCTGGTGATTATCTTCGCGGGCAACTTAGTTGCTTTCGGTTTTGTGGTTATTTCTCAATTCGTTAAATCAAAGAATGACTAACAATTAGCTCATCATGTTCAGATACGAAAAAGTCGACCCTAAGGTCGACTTTTTTATTACTTAAGCTTTTGAACATATAAAGAGAGTCTGTTACTGACTCAAGTGATGTTCATCAACAAACTGCGATTAGCTGTTTTTGCCGCAGCATTGTTTAAACTTCTTGCCGCTTTCACAAGGGCAAAGGTCGTTTCGACCAATATCTTTAAACGGGTTCACGCTCTGGGATTTATTGCCCAACATAGCTTCGTCCGCTGCCATTGCCACTTCTGAGATCATCAGATCGACTTGACCTACTAAATCGGCAAGCGATGGTGGATTGGTAAGCCCTGCTGCGATCATTTGTTGTTGAGTTTGCTCTTCATCAATCGCAAGCATCAAGGTTGTTAGGAGCGCTTGTAACATGCGTAGAGTGCCATCCGCGACTGTTACGCTCTGCCACTGCTCTTCCACTGTTGGCCAAACCATCATGAAGCCTTCAGAAAAATCGGCGAACTGTTCGTTAAAGTCACCTTCAGCCAATACGTCTGTCAGTAGGTATTCATTACGCTGAATCAGGTTGTGTTGGCGGTTAATCTGTTCTGTCACCGTTGTTACCAACTCTTTACCCGCTTCAGGCGCAACGATAGCAAGCCACTCTTCTGGATCGAGTGGTTTGGTCGCTAAGTTAGAGGCAAGGATTGCACCTTCCATAAACTGCGGAGTAATGTCTGTGATTGATTCTGGTAGGCTTAATAATTGATATGTCATGAAAGCTCTGGATATTGGGCATTTTCGATATTATAACGCCATCCTCCCCAAGATGTCGCTATTAAGAGACGAAACCATCATTAAGACATACACCACACTCATAGTGACAATCCTGTAAGCACACCGTACAATCACGCCTCGATTTTTTCGGTTCACTCAGTTTAGGTAAAGCAACATGCGCGTAATACTTGGCCCTATGGAGGGCGTTCTAGACCACCTAATGCGTGAAATTCTCACAGAGATTAATGATTACGATCTCTGTGTGACAGAGTTTGTGCGCGTCGTGGATCAACTTCTTCCCCCGCATGTATTCCACCGAATTTGCCCTGAGCTACATCAAGGCTCTCAGACCATGGCTGGTGTGCCAATCCATCTCCAACTTCTAGGGCAACACCCAAATTGGATGGCCGAGAATGCTTTTCAAGCTGCTAGCTTAGGAGCTAAAGGCATTGACCTTAATTTTGGTTGCCCAGCAAAGGCGGTAAACAAAAGTAATGGTGGTGCGTCACTGCTAAAAGAGCCAGAACTCATTTATCAAGTGGTGAACGCCTGTCGAGAAGCAGTACCTGCACACATTCCTGTATCCGCAAAGATTCGATTAGGTTGGGAGCATCCGGAAGAGTGCTTTGAAATCGTCGATGCCATCGAACAAGCAAAAGCTGACGAACTCACCGTACATGCAAGAACCAAAGTTGGCGGCTATAAAGCCAGCGAAATCAAATGGGATTTCATCAATCAAATAAGAGAAAAAACGTCTATACCCTTGATTGCTAATGGGGAAATCTGGAACTATCAAGATGGTCAAGATTGCATAGAAGCCACAGGCGTCGATTCATTGATGGTCTGCCGTGGTGCTTTCAATATTCCAAACCTTGGCAACGTAGTTAAGCACAACCACCAAAAAATGCCGTGGGATAAAGTCATTGAACTTTTGCTGCGCTATTCAGAGTTCCAAATTAAAGGGGACAAAGGCATGTACTACCCTAATAGAGTGAAGCAGTGGTTTGTTTATTTAAGCAAAGGCTACCCTGAAGCGAACGAACTATTTAAAGAAATTCGTACTTTCAAGAAGGCGCCACCAATTGTAGAACGCCTTCAGCGTTATCAAGAAGAACGCCACCAAGCTGTTTAAGATTACGCGCTTAACGATTCAATAACGTGGCTAGAATTCAAGACGGTCTTTACCCGTCGTCTTGGCTACGTACAGCTTTTCATCGGCGTACTTAAATATCTCATCGAAGTTAAGTTTACTTTGCTCAGTTTCAACAATGCAGACACCACCAGATACCGTAAACCCATTTGGAATAATGTCGGCTGAAGTGGAACAAATCGCATTCTTCACTCGCTCTAATGTTCTCATCAGAGTTTCACGATCTTCGCCTTTCATGTAAACGACAAACTCTTCACCGCCAAACCGAGCTGCAACATCACTGCTTCGAATACTGTTACTGATCTGACGCGACATATAACGAATCACATCATCACCCTTATCGTGGCCGTAGGTGTCGTTAATTGACTTAAAATCATCGATATCGAAGACGGTTAAGGCAAACAGTTGATCGTGCTCTACGCTGCGCCAGAACGCTTCTAAGCCACGACGATTCAATAACCCTGTCATAGGGTCTTTGGCTGCGAGATCTTTGAAGTAACCACGTTCAATATTGGAATTGACGTAGAAGAAGATGGTTACAGAGAACAGATACACAATGATGGCAACAATAAGGCTGTCTTTCTCGTAGACGAAAAAGTGCTCAACCTCTTTCGTGATGTCTAATTCGTAATACATCGCATGGTGAGACGCGACACCATCCAGTTTGATCTCGTGATAAAAAGCCGCAGAATCTACCGGGGTCGCTAAAGTGGTATCAATGATATCGATACGACCGGCAAGATGTTCATTCGAGTTTGCAAGCAGCTTGTCAGCGTCAATATCAACCGAAAGCATCCCTTGATGCACACCTTGGTGGAACACTGGGATCGTCATACTGATCATTCGGTCTAGAGACTCAAATCGATAAGCAGGACCGGTTAGTGTTAATTGTTCTGGATTGTTGGCTGTTTTTTGCCAATAGGGACGACTTTTTATGGTCGAAAGCAATTCCTTACTCAGTTTCTTAGCAAAGCCTTCAGGCGACGAGATCACATAACCACGCGTATCAATAAAGTGCACACCGTTATGGAACTCATCAAGTTGGGATAAGAATGAAAGAATTGGCGCAAGAGCAATCTTCTCAGATGCACTTTTGTAGCTGTCACTGGTTTCGGAACAAAGGGACTCTTCACCGACCAACATATAGTCGATATCGACGGAAGGGATGTCTGAGGTTTTACCATCAGCGAGAAGTAACACGTCGATCGGCCAAATTTGGCAAAGGCCATTCACAACTTGTTTGTTGTGATCAAGAAAGAGAGGGTTTCCTGATTTGTAGTAGTTGGAGAAGCTGTAATCTAAGGCTGTCACCACCTTTGTGGTTCGTTTGAACACCTCTTCAATACGTTGGAATTCGCTGCCAATGTCTTTCTTCACCAAATCAAAATGATTCTTTCCGATTAAGCCAAGCAGCATCGTCGCGATCACCGCGGGAAACCCGAAGACAAAGGTTAGGCTAAAGTGCCTATTTACTTTCATATAATGTGCTCTTAGCGTTCAGCTATTTTCATTTACCCCATTAATATTATTACATTAATTGCCATTTTCCTCGAGGTAAAAGAGTGTAAATTGATATGAATCGAGCCTAAGTATTGAACAGACAATTCCTTTTATAAAACTAACCCTGCATGAAGCAGGGTTAGATGAGATTGTTTAAGTCATTTTAAAATTCAACAATTTACCACATCAAAAATCTTCGCTTGCATCGCTGGAACAAGAATGTCAACGGCACCGTAAGCAATCGGCAAGCTCTTCTCCTTGCCTTGCAAATTGACCAACTCTCCTTGCTCTTGTCCAAGCATCCACACAGGCAAAGACAACGCCTTTTCATTTTGGGATAGGTTGAGCACAACCAGTGTTTTTTCACCGTTGAGGCTGCGGGCGAACACTAACGTCTCAGCGTCACAATACAACTCGAGATAGGCACCACTTTGTAAGCTGCGACGTTCTGTTCTCAGTTTTATCAAGGCTTGATGGAATGGGAACCAAGACGAAGACTCTTCCTCTCCCCATGGGAAACATCTGCGGTTATCTGGGTCTTGCCCCCCTTCTAAACCGACTTCTGTTCCGTAGTATAAACACGGAGTTCCAACATAGGTAAACAACAACGTCAGAGCCAGTTTTTGCTTAGCTTGGTCGCCGCCTAGCAGCGTCAGTAGACGAGCCGTATCATGGCTGTCTAATTGATTCAGCTGCGACAATTGGTTCAGCCAAGGAACCTTCGCTCTCGCTTCAGCTAACCAATCAGAGAAAGCGAACATATCAATGTCAATCGGCTCGTACGCGATGTCTTGTTTCGCCAATAACGCACGAACTGGGTGAGCGAAACCATAATAGTTCATCGACCCATCTTCTTGTGCGCCCTGTAGCCATGATGTGGCCTCAAAGAAATGCTCTCCCAAGATGTAGGCCTCAGGGTTCTCTGCTTTCGCTGAATTCCGAAATGCCTCTACATAATGCGCATTGTTATAAGAGCCCTCACCCTCGCCTAACATGTGAATCACATCGAAGCGCCAACCATCGACATTATAAGGTGCTTTCAACCAATGCTTTATCACAGAGTCTTGCGACTCATATATGTAATCTCGCACGGAAGCATTAGAAAAGTTTAAGACTGGAAGCGAACTGATCCCTTTCCAGCCGACATATTGCTGAGGGTTGTCAGGGTCGAAAAAGTAGTAGTCGTGAAATGCCGAGCCTGGGTGGTCATAGGCACCCGAGCCTGTCACTTTCAGCTTATCAAACCAAGGATGCTCCACAGAGGTGTGATTAAACACAGCATCCAGAACGACTCTCATATCACGCTTGTGGATGTCATTTGAAAGTGCAGCGAACTCGTCATTGGTTCCGAAATGCGAGTCGATGTTGTAATAGTCAGTTGTGTCGTATTTATGATTACTAGGCGACTGAAAAATTGGATTGAGATACAGCGCGGTGATGCCTAGATCTTGTAGATAATCTAACTTGTTATGAATGCCTGCTAGGTCACCACCGAAGAACTCCGCAGCCCCCGTTCCATTGTGCCCTTCGACAGCGTCGCCCCACTCTTTCACCACAACATCTAAGGTGTTTTCTTTTAGGCGATATTCCCCAGTTTTGACGCTAATGCTCGGGTTTCCGTTACAAAAACGTTCAGGGAAGATTTGATAGAAGACTTGCTCTGACACCCACGATGATGGTTGATGCTGGCTATTAAACTTAAAGTGAAATTCGCGACTCGAAACACGGCTGTGAACGCCTTTCGCATCCAGCCAGTATTGTCCCTTTGAATCGACAAGCTTGAACGCATAGTGTGTAACACTTCTGTCAGTATTAACAGGAAAAGAGACCTGCCAAAGCGTCAAACGACCTTGTTCACCCACCTTTGTCATATCGAGCAGGTACTCTTCGTTATCTGGCTCATGCCTCAACTGAACCTTATTCCAGTCATTGCGTTCAGACAATAATGTTACGGTTAGTACACCATCTTTTTCGTGGAAGTAGTCAGAAGTTTGAGCATGAAAGATAAATGGTTTCATAACGGTTCTCGAGCAATGTTCAATTTGCTTAAGATATGAAAAATTTCATTGACCACAATGAGAAAAATAACATCCGTTAAAGTAGATCACGTTTTGTAGATCCACTTTGTTTACAGTAAGTCGATTTCTCTCAAAATGATCAATTGAGTCACCCATTTAAGAAAGGGATATCAAATTTGGAATTACTCCATCAACGGCTAATGACCGCACGATCAATCACAGACTGAGGCACTATCACGCCAAGCTCACGTGCAGCATCTAGGTTGACCACCAGCTGAGAACTCTGCGCAGTTTTGACACTCAACTTCCCGGGCTTCTGTCCTTCCAGAATGGCTGCGACATAATCCGCAGTCTGAACCCCAACATCATAATAATCTAGACCTAAACCAGCAATCGCTCCCTTCCCGACATAAGACGTTGCTCCTGCAACCACAGGTGTGCCAGCTTGGTTTGCAGCGTCTATCAGCCCCTCCATGCCGCTTGCAACCGTGTTATCGGTCAAGGCATAGATAACATCAGACTTCTTAGCAATGGATTCTGCTTTTGCTTCGACATCGTCAACAGTCAGCGCTTTTTCGGTGTGAAGTGTATAACCGAAATCTCGGGTCGCCTTTCTCAATAACCCAACTAACGCAACGGCATTCGCTTCGGCAGGGTTATAAACCACACCGATTGAACTTGCCTTAGGAAGAAGCTCTTTGATCAAAGAGACATGTTGAATAATTGGAGAGAGATCAGAAAGACCCGTGACATTCCGGCCCGGCTTTTCTAGCTGTTTGACCAGCCTAGCACCGATAGGATCCGTAACCGCGGTAAACACAATCGGTATCGAACGGGTTGCCGAAACCAAAGCTTGTGAAGTCGGTGTCGCGATGCCAACGAGTACATGAGGATTTTCACTGACGAGCTCTCTGGCTATCTTGGCTGCCTGAGCCGGGTTACCATTCGCCATTTCATAGGAGAATTCTAAGTTCTTACCGGGTTCATAGCCCTTGGCTCTCAATCCTTCAAGAAGCCCTAGACGTGTCGCATTCAGATCTGGATGGTCAACAACTTGTGAAACCGACACTTTGGCAACGTTTGCCATTGCATTGCCAGTCCATAGCAACATCAAGCAACTTAAAACCGCTGCCAATACCTTTCTTACAGAACTCATTATCGCTCCCTGAATCAAGCTCTACCCGTCATTACTCGCTCAAAGAGAACAACATCAAAATCACTATTGATATTATTACCAGTAACCATTGATAACTTGAAGTGATATTTAACAAAAATACAACAAGGCTCGAGTTATGTGAGAAAGATTATATTGACTTCGGAGGAAGGTAAGAAACCAAGTGAATAAGGACAGGTAAGCTAAACGGAAAGTAAGCGAGGTAACAAAGAGAGGAGCAAATCTGAGAACAAGCTATAGAAGATGAATAGTTGTTCTCAGACAAGAGGGAGAGCTGGGATTCTTTAGAACCAACGCTCCATTGAGGACTTATCTAACTGACGAAACGCACGATTTAAAATGATTGCCAATTCTTTATAGCGAGGTCGCGGCTTCATAGGCTCTAACGCAAAACCCGTTTCAGTGATCTTTTCATGCAGTTCGCGGTACCACGATACTAGCGCTGGCGGAAGTTGTGTATTTGAGCGATTGCCCAACCACCACATACCTTGAAGCGGCAAGCTGATCGCAAACAAAGCCATAACCACAGCCTGTGGCATCGCTTGGTAATTATTAAAGACCATTTGTGTAAGAACACTGATAGCGGCAATCGCAGGCATCACTTTCACGCCAAAACGGGTCGCTTTAATAATGCGCTGTTCTGGGAAGATCGCGTTTAACTCTTTTCGGACGGGCCAGAGATCCATGTACTTTTGGCCATCTTTTAAACTACTAGCTAAACCAACTCTATTGCTCATATGAGTCTCCCATTAAAAAAAAGTTGAAATCATCAACTAAAAACACAAAAATTTGACGAAAAATAATATTCTTTCAAATTTTTTTGTTATATTTGCACAATATCGCTATTATTTGCAGACCTCAATCTCATTGTTGCCCTTATTTACAATTTAAGCAACTTTGAGAAGACTTCTGCAAGGAATGCACAAGCCTCTTTTTGATAAAGAGCGCTTTCACTTTATACGGAAATTAACGTTTTTTTGACCAAGGTTAGTACGCAAGCCTATGTGCTTCGACTATTCTTGAGATTAATTTTCATCCTTAACTGATTTCGATCAGAAAAATAAACAGGTAGTCATTAATGTCTAAGCTAGTTTTAGTTTTAAACTGTGGTAGTTCTTCTCTTAAATTCGCTGTTGTTGATGCAGAAACAGGTGCAGAGCACCTAACTGGTCTTGCTGAATGTCTAGGTCTTCCAGAAGCTCGTATGAAGTGGAAACTTGATGGCAAGCATGAAGCACAACTAGGCGCGGGCGCAGCTCACGTAGAAGCACTATCTTTCATGGTAGAAACTATTCTTGCTTCTAAGCCTGAGCTTAAAGCTAACCTTGGCGCTATCGGTCACCGTATCGTACACGGTGGCGAGCAGTTCACTTCTTCTGCACTTATCACTGATGAAGTTCTTAAGGGTATTCAAGACGCTGCGACTTTCGCACCTCTTCACAACCCAGCTCACCTTATCGGTATCGAAGCGGCTCAACAGAACTTCCCTGGTCTACAAAACGTTGCTGTATTTGACACTGCGTTCCACCAAACAATGCCTTCTGAGTCTTACCTATACGCTCTACCGTACAACCTGTACAAAGAGCACGGCATCCGTCGTTACGGCATGCACGGTACTTCTCACCTATTCATCACTCGTGAAGTTGCAGGCCTACTAAACAAGCCAGTTGAAGAAGTTAACATCATCAACTGTCACCTAGGTAACGGCGCTTCTGTATGTGCAATCAAGAACGGTCAATCTGTAGATACTTCTATGGGTCTGACTCCTCTTGAAGGTCTTGTTATGGGTACTCGTTGTGGTGACCTAGATCCTGCGATCATCTTCCACCTACACGACGCTCTTGGTTACTCTGTTGAAGAAATCAACAACATGCTAACTAAAGAGTCTGGTCTTGCTGGTCTAACTGAAGTGACTTCTGACTGTCGTTTCGTTGAAGACAACTACGGTGAGAAAGAAGAAGCAACTCGTGCAATGGACGTGTTCTGTCACCGTCTAGCTAAGTACGTTGCTGGTTACACTGCAACTCTAGAAGGTCGTCTAGACGCAATCACTTTCACTGGCGGCATCGGCGAGAACTCTGGCCCAATCCGTGAAATGGTTCTTAACCGCCTAGGCATCTTCGGCATCGAAGTTGACGGTGAAGCTAACCTGAAAGCTCGTTTCGGCGGCGAAGGTACTATCACTACAGCTAACAGCCGTATCCCTGCAATGGTTATCTCTACTAACGAAGAGCTAGTAATTGCTGAAGACACTGCGAAACTAGCAGGTCTTTAATTGATTTTCCTGACTAGCTTCACTCGAAGCTAGTCAGTTTTTCATATCAAGAAAATGGGGCTCAACTTCTATTCCTACCCCAATTTAAATATCGGTGGGAATAGCAGTTGAGCTTTTTTTATTTCCAATAGTCAAAGGTGTTCGTCAATGTCACGTACTATTATGCTTATCCCTACAAGCGCTGGTGTTGGTCTTACTAGTGTTAGCATGGGTGTTCTTCGCGCTATGGAGCGTAAGGGCGTAAGTGTTTCTTTCTACAAGCCAATCGCTCAGCCTCGTAGCGGTGGTAACCAACCAGATCTAACGTCTACTATCATCAGCGCAAACAGCGACATTAAGATTGGTGAGCCAATCGCAATGACTAAAGCTGAAGCTTTGATCGGTAGCGAAAAAATGGACGAGCTTCTAGAGTCTGTTGTTGAGCAATACAACAAGATCAACAAAGACGCAGAAGTAACGCTAATCGAAGGTCTAGTACCTACTCGTAAGCACCCATTTGCTAACCAAGTGAACGCGGAAATCGCAAAAACACTTGGCGCGGAGATCGTATTCGTTGCGACTCCTGGTACTGACAACCCTACGCAGCTTAAAGAGCGTATCGAAGTAGCATGTTCTAACTTCGGCGGTACTAAGAACAAAAACATCAAAGGCGTAATCATCAACAAGCTTAACGCTCCTGTTGATGAAGCTGGCCGTACTCGCCCTGACCTTTCTGAAATCTTCGATGATGCAGATAGCGCTCAGCAAGCGAACCTTGAAGTAATGCAAATCTTCAACTCTAGTCCTATCCGTGTTCTTGGCTGCGTGCCATGGAGCATCGACCTAATCGCAACTCGTGCGGTTGATATGGCTAAGCACCTTAACGCTGAAATCGTTAACGAAGGTGAAATCTCAACTCGTCGTATTAAGAGCATCACTTTCTGTGCTCGTTCTCTACCGCATATGATTGAGCACTTCAAACCAGGTTCACTGCTAGTAACTTCTGCAGACCGTCCTGACGTTATCGTTGCTGCGGCACTTGCAGCGAAAAACGGTGTTGAGATTGGCGCAATCCTGCTTACTGGCGGTTACGACATTCCAGAAAGCATTGCTAACCTTTGTGCACCTGCATTCGCTTCAGGTCTACCGATCTTCAAGGCTCAAGGTAACACTTGGCAGACGTCTCTAAACCTACAGAGCTTCAACCTAGAAGTGCCTGCAGACGATAAAGAGCGTATCGAGTTCGTTAACGATCACGTTGCAAGCCACATTGATGGCCCTTGGATTGATTCTCTATCTGAAGGTACTCAAGGCATCCGTCGTCTAAGCCCACCAGCATTCCGTTACCAGCTAACTGAATTTGCTCGTAAAGCGGCTAAGCGCATCGTTCTTCCTGAAGGTGATGAGCCACGTACAGTTAAAGCTGCGGCTATCTGTGCTGAGCGCGGTATCGCAACGTGTGTACTTCTAGGTAACCCTGAAGAAATCCGTCGCGTTGCAGCACAGCAAGGTGTTGAGCTTGGCGCTGGCGTTGAGATCATCGATTCTGCATCAGTTCGCGAAAACTACGTAGCTCGTCTAGTAGAACTTCGTGGCGCTAAAGGTATGACTGAAGTTGTTGCTCGTGAGAAGCTAGAAGATTCAGTATTCCTAGGTACTATGATGCTTGAAGCTGGCGAAGTTGACGGCCTAGTTTCTGGTGCTGTTCACACAACGGCGAACACAATCGTTCCTCCGTTCCAGATCATCAAGACTGCTCCTGATGCTTCTATCGTATCTTCAATCTTCTTCATGCTTCTGCCTGATCAAGTTCTTGTATACGGTGACTGTGCGATCAACCCAGATCCAACAGCTGAACAACTTGCTGAAATCGCTATCCAATCTGCAGATTCTGCTGCGGCATTCGGTATCGACCCACGCGTTGCTATGATCTCTTACTCTACTGGTGAATCTGGTAAGGGTGCAGACGTAGATAAAGTACGTGAAGCAACGAAACTTGCTCAAGAGAAACGTCCTGATCTAGTGATCGACGGTCCTCTACAGTACGATGCAGCAATCATGGAAAACGTAGCCGCTTCTAAAGCGCCTAACTCTCCAGTTGCAGGTAAAGCGACAGTATTCGTATTCCCAGATCTAAACACGGGTAACACGACTTACAAAGCTGTACAACGTTCAGCAGATCTAGTATCTATCGGTCCAATGCTTCAAGGTATGCGCAAGCCAGTAAATGACTTGTCTCGTGGCGCTCTAGTAGACGACATCGTTTACACAGTAGCTCTAACGGCTATCCAAGCAGACCAAGCTGCACAAGCTGAAGAAAAAGTAATTAACTAATTACCTTTTCACGTCCGAAAGGACTTAAAAAGCGTTAAAACCCATGCAATTGCGTGGGTTTTTTTATACCTAATTATCGTATAACATACTAAAAATAGATTTAAGAAAGTGAAAGTGGCGCATGTCGATTGAATTTACCAAAGAGTCAGCAATACGTGACCACGTATTAAAAAGCGTGAGCATCGCCCTCGCGCTTTTTGTATTGGTTGTCGCTTCGTCTAATTTCTTTTTAAGCAAAGATTATGTTCTCGGCAGTCTGGAAGTGCTTATCTCACTAGTCCTTTTCCATGTCTATTACGAGACCAAACGAGGCTTCTCACTTTCCTGGCAACCGCTTGTATTAGCGTCAGTGATTACTGGAGGTCTCATCTATGGATTTGCAAACACGAAGCCACAATCCGCTATCGTTATGTGGGTCTTTGTTCTGCCTCCACTTTACCAACTGCTCTTTAACCGATTCATTGGGGCACTGTTCACTTTCGCGATGCTAGTAGCGACTGCACTACTTTATTTCCCTAACCTATTTAACGAAGACGTTTACCCTTTTGCATTCGTAAACTTCGTCATCCCGTATTCGATGATTTGGCTCATCTCTTTCAATCATGAATCAGTACGTATCGGTGTTAAAGAGCGCCTTGAGCAACTGGCCCGAACCGATGCTCTAACAGGCGCATTCAATAGACTTGCCTTACAACAAGATGCATCAAACATACGACCTTGCTGTTCGATTAACCACTTACTGCATTTCGATTTAGATTGGTTTAAAGCAGTTAATGACACCTACGGACACAGTACTGGTGATCAAGTTCTTAAAGAAGTGGTATCTGAAACACAACGAGCCTTACCGAACAGCAAGGTTTATCGAATTGGTGGCGAGGAGTTTTGTGTCATATTTTGTGCTGATAACTTTGAGGATGCGACAGCTCAAGCGAATGGATTAAAAGATTCGATTGCTCAGTTAGCTATCTCAAAAGGCAGTCACCACATCAATGTCACCATCAGCGGTGGACTTATTGAGCTAACTACCCAAGTGACCACTGACCAACTTGATGATGCTTTGCAGAGAACCGATAAAGCACTCTACAAAGCAAAACAGTCAGGAAGAAACCTAATTGTCGCAGCTTAGAGACCGCGACCGTGGGGTGAGTCTAAATCCAGATCTGGCCCTTTGGGTACCACTTGAGTTGGGTTAATACCTGTATGGCTGTAGTAGTAGTGACGCTTGATATGATAAAAATCGGTCGTCTCTTTAATACCCTCTATTTGGTACAACTCTTTTAAGTACCCTTGAATATGTGGGTAGTCAGCAATTCGCTGCTTATTACACTTAAAGTGCCCCACATACACCGCATCAAATCGAACCAGAGTAGTGAACAAGCGCCAATCCGCTTCTGTAATCTCGCTACCCGCTAAATAACGATGTTCGCTAAGGTGAGCGTCTACTTTGTCTAAGGCTTCAAACAAGGCGTCATAAGCTTCTTCGTAGGCTTCTTGTGTTGTCGCAAAGCCGGTTCGGTATACGCCGTTGTTGATGGTTGGGTAGATATAATCATTCCACTCATCAATCTTCTTGGACAACTCCCAAGGGTAGTAATCATCGGTGTTGCCTGTTAGCTCGTTAAACTCTGAGTTAAACATACGAATGATTTCAGACGACTCGTTACTCACAATGGTGTTGGTTTTCTTATCCCACAACACAGGTACCGTTACTCTGCCCGAGTAATCCGGTTTGGCTTGAGTGTAGATTTGATGCATGCGCGTGTGACCGAATAGAGGTTCAGGTAACCCCATTTGCCAACCTTCACTCATCATGTCTGGGCAAACGACTGTCACGTCAATATGATCGGTTAGGTCTTTCAGTTCGCGGAAGATAAGGGTTCGGTGCGCCCAAGGACAAGCTAACGATACATATAAGTGATAACGGCCGCTTTCCGGCTCAAACTGCGCGCCCGGTTTGTTCTCTACCCAGTGACGAAAGCCCGCATCTTCACGAACAAACTTACCACCGCTTTCTTTGGTGTCGTACCACACATCGTGCCAAACACCTTCAACTAACTTACCCATATCCAAACCTCTGTGATGCTAACTTTTCTCTAGTATAAAAAAAGCCAACTTTTTCAAAACTAGAAGAAGTTGGCTTAGTTGTTCGAATTATTTGATGAAGCTTATTTAATATGGAGCTTTAGATACAAAAAAAGCGCAACTCATAAACAAGTTGCGCTTAAGCCTGTCACAGGCTGAACCGGTTTAAATAGGCTCTAGACTTGTACGTGCAAGCAAGATACTGCGTGTACGTCATCGCCTTGGATAGTTGGCTTAGTTTGCGCACACGCCTCTGTTGCTTGTGGGCAACGTGTACGGAACACACAACCTGATGGAGGATTGATTGGCGATGGTAAATCACCTTCCAACATCTGAATCGTTTTGTTGCGCTCTAGACGAGGGTCTGGAATCGGAACCGCAGACATCAACGCTTTGGTGTACGGGTGCTTAGGATCAGAGAATAAGGCATCTGATTCACCCAGCTCTACCGCGTTACCTAGGTACATCACCAATACACGATCAGAGATGTGTTTAACTACTGACAAATCGTGCGCGATGAATACCAAAGACAAACCGAGTTCTTTCTGTAGCTCTTTCAGAAGGTTAACTACTTGAGCTTGGATAGATACATCCAATGCTGAAACTGGCTCATCACAGATGATCATCTTAGGCTTCAAGATAAGCGCACGTGCAATACCAATACGCTGACACTGACCACCAGAGAATTCATGTGGGTAACGGTTGATTACGTTTGGTAGTAGACCAACCTTTGCCATCATCTCTTTAACTCTGTCCTTCACTTCTTGTTTAGAAAGTTCAGGGAAGAAAGTCTCTAGAGGCTCAGCAATAATATCGCCTACTGACATACGTGGGTTAAGCGATGCTAGCGGGTCTTGGAAGATCATCTGAATCTCTTTGCGAGTCTCACGACGCTTCACTTCCTGCATCTTAGTTAGGTCTTGACCTAACCACATCACTTGCCCTTCAGTTGCTTCAACCAAGCCGATAATCGCACGGGCAAAAGTTGATTTACCACAACCAGACTCACCTACTACACCGAGTGTTTCGCCTTCGTAAAGGTGAACATCAACACCATCAACCGCTTTAAGATTTGATGGTTTTGCCCAAGGCCAAGCAGACTTAGCTGCAATGCTAAAGTGAACTTTCAGGTCTTTAATATCTAATAGTAATTCTTTACTCATTTTGTCCAAGTCTCCCAATCTGAAAAACAAGCACGCTGACGGTCTTTAGCAAATGGCTGCAAAATCGGTGCTTCTTGCTTACAACGGTCCATTACACGGTGACAACGGTCTTGGTAAGGACAACCTGTTGGTAGGCGAAGTAAGTTAGGTGGGTTACCTGGAATCGTCGGTAGAATTTCACCTTCGGTATCCAAACGAGGAATCGCTTTAAGCAGGCCTTCCGCATATGGATGGCTTGGCTCGTAGAAGATTTCATCAACCGTGCCGTATTCCATTGTACGACCCGCGTACATCACAAGTACTTTGTCACATGAGCCAGCAACAACACCCAAGTCATGGGTGATCATGATGATTGCCGTATTGAACTCATCTTTAAGTTCGTTCAGCAATTCCATGATTTGCGCTTGAATGGTTACATCCAGTGCCGTTGTTGGTTCATCAGCGATAAGCAATTTAGGACGACACAGCAGTGCCATTGCGATCATCACACGCTGACGCATACCGCCCGAAAACTCGTGCGGGTACATAGTGATACGCTTGCGTGCTTCAGGGATTTTCACCGCTTCAAGCATGCGTACTGATTCTTCAAACGCTTCTGCTTTACCCATGCCTTTATGCAGCATAAGTACTTCCATCAACTGATCACTTACTTTCATGTAAGGGTTCAGTGAGGTCATTGGATCTTGGAAGATCATTGCGATCTGTTCAGCACGAACCTTGTTCAGTGCTTTTTCAGGCAGGTTGAGGATTTCATTGCCTTCAAACTTTGCACTGCCTGAGATGATGCCGTTCTTAGCCAGCAGTCCCATCAGTGCAAATACCGTTTGTGATTTACCTGAACCCGACTCACCAACAATACCCAGCGTTTCGCCTTGGTTAAGTGAGAAGTTCAAGTCGTTTACTGCGGTTACGATACCATCTTGCGTGGTAAATTCGACGCGCAGATCTTTGACATCTAATAAGCTCATTATTGCTTCCTTAATCTTTTATAGCTTTTAATTGCTATTTCGTTATCTGTCTTTTGGATCAAGCGCGTCGCGCAGACCATCACCTACGTAGTTAAAGCAGAACAGCGTAACTACCATGAATGCCGCAGGGAATGTTAATTGCCAGATTGCAACTTCCATTGTTTGCGAACCTTCTTGAAGCAATGCGCCCCAGCTTGTCATAGGCTCTTGAACACCAAGACCAAGGAAAGATAAGAATGATTCTGTAAGGATCATGCTTGGAATAAGCAGCGTAGAATAAACCGCTACGATACCCAGTACGTTCGGTACGATGTGACGTGTAATGATCTTCCATTTGCTTACACCACATACGTGTGCAGCTTCAATGAACTCTTTACTACGTAGGCTCAACGTTTGACCACGTACAATACGCGCCATATCTAGCCAAGCAATCGCACCAATAGCAACGAAGATTAGGACGATGTTACGACCAAAGAACGTTACCAGTACGATTACTAGGAACATGAATGGTACTGCGTACAAGATCTCTAGGATACGCATCATCACTCGGTCAGTACGACCGCCGATGAAGCCTGAAGCTGCACCGTAAAGCGTACCAATCAGTACCGCTACGAAGGCACCCATCACACCAACCATCAATGAGATGCGGCCACCGACAAGAGTACGAACGTACAAATCACGACCTAAGCTATCTGTACCAAACCAGTGATCCGCATTCGGACCAACGTGCATTGCGTACCAATCAGTATCGTCATAAGTGTACTGAGCCAGCATTGGTAAGAAGATAACTGCCAGTACCATAAGCGTAAGAATGAACAGGCTCACCATCGCAGCTTTGTTTCGCATGAAACGAATGCGCGCGTCCTGCCACAAACTACGACCTTCAATCTCTAAGCTCTCAGAGAACTTTTCGATCGCTTCTAAATTTTCTTTTTTCTTCAACATAACCATGCGTCCCTGTTAGTAGCGAATTTTCGGGTCAATCAGCGCTAGCAAAATATCAACAATTGCGTTGAACAAGATGAATAGGAAACCAATCAAGATGGTTACACCCATTACTAGCGAGTAGTCACGGTTAAACGCGGCGTTAACAAACAGCTTACCGATACCTGGTAGGCCGAAGATGGTTTCAACAACAACTGAACCTGTGATGATACCTACGAACGCAGGTCCCATGTAAGAAACAACAGGCAGCATTGCTGGCTTAAGTGCATGTTTTAGAATGATATAACGGTAGCTTAGGCCTTTTGCACGAGCAGTTCGGATAAAGTTACTGTTTAGCGTTTCAATCATGCTACCGCGAGTAATACGAGCAAAGGTTGCTACGTAAAGAAGAGACATCGCCATAACAGGCAGCACGATGTACATGAATGTACCGCCATGCCAACCACCTGCTGGGAATATGTTCCAGTGCAGGGAGAAAAGGTAAATAAGCGCCGGTGCCAACACGAAGGATGGCATCACCACCCCGAGCATGGCGGTCGACATTATGGTGTAGTCGACCCAGGTATTGTGCTTCAAGGCGGCAATCGTCCCGACGGTGACCCCCATCAATAGTGTGAAGATAAAGGCAACGAAACCTACCTTCGCAGATACTGGAAGTGCAACCGCGATCAGCTCATTTACTGTGTAATCTTGGTATTTAAAAGAGGGACCGAAGTCACCTTGTAAGATATTTGTCAAATACGTGGTGTATTGTTCAAATACTGGTTTATCTAAGCCGTATTTAGCTTCGATGTTAGCCATAACTTCTGGCGGTAATGGACGCTCGCTTGAAAACGGGTTACCCGGTGCGAAACGCATGAGAAAGAAAGATATAGTGATCAACACCAACATGGTTGGAATCGCTTCAAATATCCTTTTCATAATGAATTTAAGCATAAACTCACTCTTTCAGTCTGTGACAATTAAAATTAGAAAGACGCTACATGCGCGCCCTGCGCATGTAGTGTCTGTATCGTTATAGTTATATTAACTTTTTAGAATCGAAGCTTATTATTGAGCTTTGATGTATAGGTCTTTCGAGAAGATCTTGTCTTCGGCGTTGTTGATTGGGAAACCACCAACATGCGGGTTAAGTAGACGTGATTTCACGTATTGGTAGATAGGAGCGATTGGCATGTCGTTTGCCATTAGCGCCTCAGCTTCTAGGTAAAGTGCTTTGCGCTCTTCTTCTGAAGTTGAGTTAAGTGCTTTATCGATGATTTTATCGTAAGCCGCGCTGTCGTAGTGAACACCACCGGTAGTGTTGTTACTCTTCATTAGCGTTAGGAACGAAGACGCTTCGTTGTAGTCACCACACCAGCCAGCACGTGCTACTTCGAAGTCACCAGAATCTTTAGAAGATAGGTACGTTTTCCACTCTTGGTTCTCAAGTGTTACAGAAAGACCCAATGTTTTCTTCCACATAGAACCTAGCGCTACAGCAATCTTCTTGTGGTTCTCTGAAGTGTTGTAAAGTAGGTTGAATTTAAGTGGGTTATCTTTACCGTAACCTGCTTCTTCAAGAAGACGTTCTGCTTCTGCGTTACGCTCTTTTTGAGACATCTTACCGTAAGCTGGTAGCTCAGGATCGAAGCCAGCTGTGATTTCAGGCGTTAGGAAGTACGCAGGTTTTTGACCTTGCGCTAGGATAGCACCTGTTACGATATCACGGTCGATTGCGTAAGAGATTGCTTGGCGAACACGAACATCATCAAATGGTGCTTTCTTCGTGTTGAAGATGTAGTAGTAAGTACATAGGTTACCCGCTACAGATACATCTTCCGCGTACTCTTTTTGAAGACGCTTGAAGTGCTCAGTTGGAAGTTCGTTTGTGAAATCGATTTCGCCAGATAGGAAGCGGTTCATTTCCGCTACTTGGTTTTCGATTGGTAGGAAGGTTACTTTATTTAGAACCGTCTTATCGTTGTTCCAGTATTGGTCGTTACGCTTTAGAACTAAACGCTCGTTAACAACCCATTTATCAACAGAGAATGCACCGTTACCAACGAAGTGGTCAGGCTTAGTCCATTGGTCACCGAATTCTTCAACAGTCGCCTTGTGTACTGGCTTCATTGTTGTGTGGCCCATCATCATTACGAAGTATGGTACCGCTGTTTCTAATTCAACAACAAGCGTGTTTGCATCTACAGCTTTAACGGCTAGCTCACTCTTGTCTTTCTTACCCGCTACGATGTCCTTCGCATTCGCCATCTTGGTATATTCCATGTACCAAGCGTATGGAGAAGCCGTTGCAGGATCAACTGCACGTTGCCAGCTGTAAACGAAATCTTCAGCTGTTACAGGATCGCCGTTAGACCATTTTGCGTCTTTACGTAGGTGGAAAGTGAATGTTTTGTTGTCTGTCGTTTCCCAGCTCTCAGCAACACCAGGGATAGTATTACCTTCGCCGTCTTGGTTCACTAGACCTTCTAGAAGATCACGAATTACGTGAGATTCTGGTACACCTTGAGATTTGTGTGGGTCGATAGTCGCAACTTCAGTACCGTTACCGCGAACAAGTTCCTGAACTTTTGCTAGTTCTGTACCTGCTGGAACTTCAGCAGCGATAGAAAGAGTAGAAGTGGCAGCCACTGCCAAACCAGCACCTAGAAGAAGGGCCTGAGTGATTTTATTCTTGTACATTTAATAAACTCCAAGTTTTTCGTATTGCATCCATGACTTCTTTGCTAGGTTCACTGAACGGCAGTGATTTAGATTTATTTAGCTCAAAATTTAAGCATAAAAATCTAAAACCTTACAAAGATTGAGGCACACACTATCAACCATTGAAGTAATTTGCCATAAACAAGTCGCAAAAAATCGGATAATTCTCCGAATTACTTAAGGTAATAGTGTAAATCTCTAATAAAAACCTAATGAATAGTGAGTTACACATAGGGATTAATTAAAAAACAGCCTTTAGTGTTGATGTATCTGTATTGACACTTTTTTTTAGCATCTTATGCTAGAACACAGACGGCAAATTAACATTAATGCCACATGAAATCTAATTGCACATCACATATCCCCTAAGTAGACTCCACTATTTGTGAGGGTTATCACTTTATACAAAACAGCATAAAGCACTGCACCAAAACAGTTTTAGAAATGCACCAAGACAGACAAAATCAGGCATCGAATTTATATGCAACATGAATGACTAACCATTTATTAATACAGCGCTTATTTATAAATGACTTTGTAGCACGCACAAAAAAGCCGACCTTAATAGTCGGCTTTTTACTGTCTCAATCAACAGAGCGAATTTTTGAAGCAGCATTATATTGCGAGAATTATTTCTCCCAACGCTCCGCAGCTTTTGTATCTGAATCGCGAGAATCAACCCAGCGAGTTGTTTCAGTAGTACGTTCTTTTTTCCAAAACGGCGCTTTGGTTTTCAGAAAGTCCATAACAAACTCACACGCTTCGAAGGCAGCACCACGATGCGCACTGGATACACCAACGTAAACAATCTGGTCACCGATATCTAGGTCACCCACGCGGTGAATCACTCGCATCTTCTGAATAGGCCAGCGTGCCTCAGCTTGATCACAGATCTCGCTCAGCGACTTCTCTGTCATACCCGGATAATGCTCCAGAGACAAACCAATCACGTTGTCGCCAAGGTTCATGTCACGAACTTTACCAACGAACGTCACAATCGCTCCGGCAGCTGTGCCTTGAGCCAAGTAGTCGTATTCGTCGCCTACAGAGAAATCCTCTGTTGTCACTAATACTCTTGGATCCATGCTTAGCCTCCAGTCACTGGTGGGAAGAATGCCACTTCGTCGCCGTCTTTCACTTCAGTCGTCAAAGGTACGATTGATTGGTTAAGCGCAGCCAGAAGCTTGCCCTCTTCCAAAGCGATATCCCATTTGCCTTCCTGTTCTACAAGGTGGCTGCGAATCGCTTCAATTGTCTTGAACTGTGCATCAACTTCAAGGCTGTCCACACCAACAAGTTCACGAGTTTGAGCAAAGAAAAGTACAGTAATCATGATTCCACCTTAAAGTGTCCTGATTTACCACCCGTCTTCTCTAACAGACGTACGTTCTCGATAACAATGTCTTTCTGAACAGCTTTACACATATCGTAAATCGTCAGCGCAGCAACAGAAGCAGCCGTTAGCGCTTCCATTTCTACGCCTGTCTTACCCGCAAGCTTACATACCGACTCGATACGTACCTTGTTTTCAGACTCGATCGCTTCAAGCTGCACTTCTACTTTAGTTAATAGTAGAGGGTGACACAGTGGAATCAGATCCCAAGTTTTCTTCGCCGCTTGGATACCCGCAATACGTGCCGTTGCGAAAACATCACCTTTATGGTGGCTACCAGAGACAATCAGCTCTAACGTTTCAGCAGACATCTGTACGAAAGCTTCCGCTCTCGCTTCACGTACCGTTTCCGCTTTAGCCGATACATCGACCATGTTTGCTTCGCCAGACGCGTTAATGTGTGTAAATTGGCTCATACTCAAACCGCCTTATACAGAAAGGTGTGGCATGAAGTTACAAGGGCGATGGCTAGCATCCATCTGTTGCTTGATGATCTTAGTCCAACCTGTGCGGCAAGCACCTGTAGAACCTGGCATCGCAAAGATTACTGTGTGGTTAGCAAAGCCCGCAATCGCACGAGATTGAATTGTCGATGTACCGATCTCTTCGTAAGATACTTGACGGAATAGCTCACCAAAGCCTTCTACTTCTTTGTCGAACAGTGGCTTAAGTGCTTCTGGCGTGCTGTCACGAGATGTGAAGCCCGTACCGCCAGTGATCATAATTGCTTGAACGCTTTCGTCAGCAATCCACTGAGATACGATCGCACGGATCTTGTACATGTCATCGATAACGATTTGCTTATCAACCACGTTGTGGCCTGCTTCTTTAGCATGCTCAGCTAGGTAACCACCTGACGTGTCATTTTCTTCTGTACGAGTATCTGAAACGGTTAGTACTGCGATGTTTGCTGCTTGGAATTTGCTTTCTGCGTGACCCATTTGTTCACCTATATAAATTTTTCATTAGACTGATTCGCCCAGACTAAAGAAGCTGAGCGATAAAATGCTTTAGAGTATATAGCGGGTTAACCGCCGATTGACGCCAAGTTTGGAGTCATGCCGCTGTTGCCATCGTGTAAGAAGTGGCTAACGGACTTGGTTTGAAGCTGAGCCTGAATTCGATCAATGAGCTCTTGCTCTTGTTGATCTTCTTGAATCAGATCTCTCAGTTCAACACCATGGTCGCCAAACAGACATAGGTGAAGTTTACCGGTCGCAGAAACGCGCAGACGGTTGCAACTCTCACAAAAGTCTTTCTCGTAAGGCATGATCAAACCGATTTCACCCTTGTAGTCTGGGTGGACAAACACTTGCGCCGGGCCATCGTTAACGGCTTTGACTTTTAACAGCCAACCATTAGCAATAAGCTGGTTGCGAATCGCAACGCCAGACACATGATGTTTATCGAACAACTCGTCCATCTTGCCGGTTTTCATCAGCTCGATAAAACGTAATTGAATAGGTTTGTCTTTGATCCAATTAAGGAAGGCTGGTAATTCCTGACTATTGAGGTCTTTCATTAATACGACGTTGACTTTGACTTGTTCAAAGCCAACCTCAAACGCTTTATCAATGCCTCGCATAACCTCAGTAAACTTATTCTCACCAGTGATCTGATGGAACATGCGCGAATCTAAACTATCCACGCTCACGTTTATATGGGTTAAACCAGCATCACGCCATTGCCCTACTTGTTTCTCCATGCGGTAGCCATTCGTTGTGGTGGCTACTTTTTCGATGCCTGGAGTAGAAGCAACGGTATGTATGATTTCAGGAAAGTCTTTACGCAGACTCGGCTCTCCGCCTGTAATGCGGATCTTTGAGGTACCACAATCTGCAAACGCTTTAACAACGCGTTTGATCTCGGGAACATTTAAAAAAGACGAGTTTTTTTGCCCTGACGGTTTGTAACCATCTGGCAAGCAGTAAGTACATTTAAAGTTACAGACGTCTGTAACCGACAAGCGCAAGTAATAAAACTTGCGATGGAATCTATCTTCGAATTGTTGCGCCACGGAACACCTTTCCAAACACGGGAGGCATAATCATTTCCAATTAAGCCCTTGTGACAACATGTCACTGGCTCTTGATGCGTATCGGTACAGCAAATACCACTGTGCGACTTAGCATGCGAGAGCTCGGAGTTATGGCAACTGAGCGTTATATTCACACGCGCAGTAGCTGAGTAATAAAATACTTAATATTTGTACGTGAATCTAGCTCTGATGGTAAAAAAACGGGTCACATCGGCAAAAAAAACGTATCAAACGCTCAAAATAACTCTTGTTGAGTATATAGCGAGGAGCATTTAACCTAAATTATAGTTGGTAATAACCTAACAAGAACAATAAATGAATATTTACTCTTCAAAGAAAGTCGTAGCAATCGGCGGTGGCCATGGCTTAGGTCGCATGTTAGCTGCATTAAAAGACTTTGGTAACAACGCAACTGGCATTGTTGCAACGACAGATAACGGCGGTTCCACCGGACGTATTCGAGATTGCCAAGGTGGCATCGCATGGGGAGATACACGCAACTGTATCAACCAATTAATCACAGAACCTTCAATCAGTTCGATGATGTTCGAATACCGCTTTCGCGGCCAAGGTGAGCTAGACGGTCATAACTTGGGTAACCTAATGCTGACTGCGTTAGACAACCTTTCCGTTCGTCCATTGGAAGCAATTAACCTGATTCGAAATATGCTCAAGGTCGATGTCAATATCGTGCCGATGACTGAGCATCCTTCAGACCTCACGGCTCTATCAATGGACGGCCGCTGGGTAACCGGCGAAACCAACGTTGATGACATGACAGAAAAACTGCGCATGATGGACTTGTCTCCAGAAGTGCCTGCAACCAAAGAAGCCGTTGCTGCCGTTGAGCAAGCAGACTGCATTGTCCTTGGCCCTGGAAGCTTTTTAACCAGTGTGATGCCCCCTCTTCTCCTTCCAGAGATTGGCAAAGCAATCGCTGAGAACACCAAGGCAAAAGTTATCTTCGTTGAAAACCTTTCACCAGAGCACGGCCCTGCAGGGAAAATGACGCTTCAAGAGCAATTGGAGTGGTGTGAACGTACCTGTAAGGCAAGGAAAATAGACATTGTACTGGGTAATGAACCACACCCTGAATTAGAAGGGCAATGGAATTGTGTGACCACAGATCTTGCATCGGCAAACCGAGATTGGCGACACGACCGTGTGAAGCTTCAACAAGCCATTGAAGCCCAGTTAACTTAAGCCGTCAGTTAAAGCGACAGACAACAAAAAAGGAGCATGATGCTCCTTTTTTAATCTCAGTAATAACTCGCCGTTTTAGAGGTCCGTCATCAACTGCTGATATTCAGTGTACGTCGATAACAGGAGGTCTTGCATATCTTGAAAATCAACTTCTGTCACCGGCAACGCTTGCTTCACTTTTGCATCTAAGCTAATCGCAAAACTACACAAAGAATCCGCGCCAAAACTTGCTGCGCTGCTCTTAAGTGCATGACTGATATCAGCCAAGTACTTAGAGGTATCCGACTCTTTATTTATCTCTAGGTGTTCGTAGTAGCCTTTCAACTCACCTAAAAAGATTTCAAGTAAAACTGGAACATTCTCTTGGCCTATTTCGCCGGCAAGCTCATCAACTTTTTGCTGATTTAATACTTTCGTCATTATTATTTTCTTATTGTTTGTTGATTACTGCTTCGCATTCCACGTTTGCAACTTACGGTATATCGTCGATGGACTGACATCTAAGAAACCTGCCGCACGGGGGATGTTGCCATCACACGCTTTAATGGCTTGTTCGATAGCCGTTTT
This sequence comes from Vibrio sp. 10N.261.46.A3, assembly GCF_041472995.1. Taxonomy (NCBI): domain Bacteria; kingdom Pseudomonadati; phylum Pseudomonadota; class Gammaproteobacteria; order Vibrionales; family Vibrionaceae; genus Vibrio; species Vibrio sp. 10N.261.46.A3. The sequence goes on from NZ_JBFRRH010000095.1 coordinate 43,295, forward strand.
CTCAGTGATCCACAATGGGAAAATATCTTTTACCGTGATGTCTTCATTCTGCTTCTCTTTCAATCGCAGACTGTTTTCAATCGGTTGGTTCAACGGTGGTGGAAGCATGTTGAGAGTAATCTCTTTGCCGTTATTCAAAACCACCACGTTTCGCAACACGTTTTGTAGCTGACGAACGTTACCCGGCCACTCATATTGATTAAAGCGATCAAGTACTTCCTGAGCAAAACGTACAAACGCCTTCCCCTCCTCGACCGACATATAGCCTAGCAGAGAATACGCAATCTCAATGACATCTTCACCACGCTCACGCAATGGCGGCAAGTGCAATGGAATCACGTATAAACGATAGTATAAATCTTCTCTAAAGCGACCTTCTTGTACTTCTTTCCAAGGGTCACGGTTGGTCGCGCACACAAAACGAACGTCGACACTCTTCATCTTCGAAGAGCCGACTTTTTGGAAAGTACCGGTTTGGATAAAACGCAGCAGCTTGGTTTGCAGCTCTAAGTCCATTTCGCACAGTTCATCAAGAAACAGTGTTCCACCATCAGCAAGCTCAGCAGCACCTTGGCGATCGGTCGCAGCACCGGTAAAGGCACCTTTAACGTGGCCAAACAGTTCACTTTCAATCAGATCTTTAGGGATAGCGGCACAGTTAATCGCGATGAAAGGCTTATCGCCACGCTTACTCGCCGCATGAATGGCTTCTGCACATACCTCTTTACCGGTACCACTTTCACCAGTAATGAAAATGCTCGCCTTACTCGATGCTGCAGAATCAATCGTTCGGTAAACCTGCTGCATGGTTTGGCTGCTGCCGATAAAGCCTTGGTAGTTCTGGTTTCCCGGGTGTTCCGAGCTATTTTTAAGCTTGGTGGCTTTGCGGATCGCGTTGTTCACCGTAATACGGAGTCGGTCGGCTTCACACGGTTTAATAAGGAAATCTTGAGAACCATGACGCATCGCTTCTACGGCGGTATCGATAGAGCCGTGAGCCGTCATGAAGATAACCGGAACTTCAGGGTACTTTTGTTTTACAGCAAATAGCACGTCCATACCCGTCATATCAGGCAGACGTAGATCTAATAAAATAAGGTCTGGGATTCGATGATTCAAACTCTCGATTGCATCGCGGCCAGTGCCGACAATGTTGATATCAATTTCGAGCGGTGTAAGATACGAGCGATATAAAGCTGCTACCGAAGCGGTATCCTCTACCATCAACAAATACTTCGATTTGTTATCTAGCGTTTTTGATTGCATATCCTAGCCATTTATAATTTGCATTTCTTATTATAGTCGCATTCCGCTTTGCATTATGCAAATTAGCCACAGTATTTGTAGTGTGTTTTTTTACTTACTTCAAACAATCAATGTTTTATCTATGTGGCACGAACGATGCAAAGGTATGAATGACCTTCGGGTCACCTAGCCAACTGACGTTGTTAGTGGACCGAGTGTTCACAAACGTAAGCCAGTAGAACATTTACTACTGGCTGTTTTTTTGTCTGAAACACTCTCAATTCTTGTGTTGAGGGGAATGCTTCTCGAGTGAAAAGTGAGATTAGCTGTTGGTAATAAACTGCTTTCTTAACTGCTCAATTTCATCACGCTTCTGTGCGGCCAATTCAAATTCTAGATTCTGGGCATGCTGATACATCGCAGCTTCTAGCTTGCTGATCTCTTTATCAAGCTGTTGCGGCGTAAGTACTGCATAACTTTCAGAAGGCTCTGCCACCTTAGATAGTAGAACTTGTTTCGATTGGCGCTGCTGCTTCGACTTGGTTAGATCACCCAGTTCCATAATGTCTTTGATATTGCGTTTCAACGCTTGTGGCGTGATGCCTTGCTCTTCGTTGTAAGCCTGCTGTTTCTCTCTACGACGATCGGTTTCATCAATCGCTTTTCTCATCGACTTAGTAATCGAATCACCATAAAGGATCGCTCTACCTTCCAAGTTACGCGCAGCACGACCAATGGTTTGGATCAGAGAACGCTCAGAACGCAAGAAGCCCTCTTTGTCTGCATCAAGAATCGCCACCAGCGACACTTCAGGCATATCCAAACCTTCACGAAGTAAGTTAATACCCACTAACACGTCGAACTCACCCAAACGTAGGTCTCGGATTATCTCAACACGCTCAACGGTATCGATATCGGAGTGTAAGTAACGCACTTTAACGCCGTGCTCACTTAAATATTCGGTTAAGTCTTCTGCCATTCTCTTGGTTAATGTTGTGACCAACACGCGCTCTTCTTTCACTGAACGGATTCTGATTTCAGACAACAAGTCATCCACCTGCGTCGCGACAGGTCTTACTTCGATGATTGGGTCTAACAGACCAGTAGGACGAACCACTTGATCAGCAATCTCGCCATCTGATTTTTCAATCTCGTAATTACCTGGCGTTGCCGACACAAAAATAGTTTGTGGAGCGATCGATTCGAACTCTTCAAACTTCATTGGGCGGTTATCCAATGCAGAAGGCAGTCTAAAACCAAACTCGACCAAGGTTTCTTTACGAGAACGGTCACCTTTATACATCGCACCAATTTGCGGCACAGTCACGTGTGACTCATCGATGATCAGCAAACCATCATCAGGCAGGTAGTCAAATAACGTTGGCGGCGCTTCCCCTTCCGCACGGCCGCTCAAGTATCGTGAATAGTTTTCGATACCGGAACAGAAGCCAAGCTCAGTCATCATCTCAATATCAAACTGAGTTCTTTGAGAGATACGCTGCTCTTCCAAAAGCTTATTGTTGTCTTTTAAGTATTGAGCACGATCGCGCAGTTCATCCTTGATGTTCTCAATCGCCTCAAGGATCTTCTCTCTTGGGGTTACGTAGTGAGTTTTTGGATAAACCGTAAAGCGCGGCAAGTCTCTTTGCTTAACCGCACCAGTCAGTGGATCAAAGATACTAATGCAATCGACTTCGTCATCGAACATCTCAATTCGAACCGCATCTTGGTCAGATTCAGCCGGGAAGATATCGATCACCTCACCACGAACTCGGAACTGACCACGTTCAAAGGCGACATCGTTTCTTGAATATTGCAGCTCAGCCAAGCGGCGTAGGATGTCTCGCTGATCCATCACCTCACCACGACTCAAATGAAGCATCATCTTCAAATAAGACTTAGGATCACCAAGACCGTAGATAGCCGACACAGAAGCCACAATGATGGCGTCTTTTCGTTCTAGTAAGGCTTTGGTTGCCGAAAGCCTCATCTGTTCAATATGAGCATTCACAGACGCATCTTTCTCGATGAATGTGTCCGTGGTTGGAACGTAGGCTTCAGGTTGGTAGTAATCGTAGTAAGAAACAAAATACTCAACGGCATTGTTTGGAAAGAAAGATTTCATCTCACCGTAAAGTTGAGCCGCCAATGTCTTGTTAGGCGCTAACAGGATCGCAGGTCTTTGAGATTGGGAAATGACGTTGGCAAGGGTAAAGGTTTTACCAGAGCCCGTTACCCCTAATAGAGTTTGATGTGCCAAACCAGAATCTAGTCCATCTAGTAATTTGGTTATCGCCGTCGGCTGGTCACCGGACGGGCTGTAGTCCGATACCAAGTCAAAGAGTTTGCTCATAGGTCGCCATTTCCATACTGTTTTTTTAATCAGGTCATTGTCACTCTAGGTGGAGTGTCGTTGCAACTATTATCTAGAGAAATGCATCTTAAGATTCGAGATCAGTTATAGCTTTTATTTTTAGAACTTGGTATTATCCGTGCCCCTGCAAAGTTTCCCCAGCTAAATTACTCGAATTTTAATCCACTACTTTTCCCCAAAAAACCTAAAAATACCGCTTGTTTTACTGTTCGTTTTATAATCTACAAAAGTTATACAATTGCGATATTTTGCTATAAATCTTTTAAATACATTACGTTAGATAAGTTTTTTACATTTTTCGATTTATCCCAATTATTGTTGTTAAAGTTTCACACACACACTTATCCACAATTTTGGTGGATAACTAAAGCAAAGCTAAATCCAATAAGGCGTTCAAGAAAGTAAAGTTTTTTATCTTACTTTTTTCTTATATTTTTTATTGACAGAAATCCGGACAATTATTAGAATTCGCGTCGCTAACAAGCAATTCCCCCTTAGTTCAGTTGGTAGAACGGCGGACTGTTAATCCGTATGTCGCAGGTTCGAGTCCCGCAGGGGGAGCCAAATTTAAAGAAGCCGCATCACTCGATGCGGCTTTTTGCGTTTTAACTGCAACTAACTTGTTCCAAGTTAATGTCTCAGAACTGGCCGTCCGCGTTCGAGTCCCGCAGGGGAGCCAAATTTAAAGAAGCCGCATCACTCGATGCGGCTTTTTGCGTTTTAAAGCGACTGGTTTGTACCAAACCAATGTCTCAGACCTAGTCGGCCACGTTCGAGTCCCGACATGGGGAGCCAAATTTAAAGAAGCCACATCACTCTATGCAGCTTTTTGCGTTTTAGTCGAAACAAAAGCTCTACAGACACAGCTTTGATTAGCTAACATCCATAAAAAAACGCCTCACAAGGAGGCGTTTGGGCTTAGTGACTAAACTGAGCGTTATTCTAGATGAGACGTCGTTTTAGCGGTTATGCTTCTGCTGTAACAACATTAGTCTGAGTCTCTTTACCGGCTTGGTCTTGATCAAATCCTTCATGCAGGTGGTAGTAGCGCTTATAAACAAGAGCACTTACGGTCATTAGAATCGCTGGTAAACCTACCATCATAAACTGCAGTCCCATGATAGTGCTGTCAGACTGTTCCACGTTTGGTACATAACCCACCACAGACAAGCCCATACCAACAATAAAACCACCAGCCGCGCCTGCAAACTTAACAAGCATCGTTTGAACAGAGAAGATAACACTCTCACTGCGACGACCTGTTTTGTGTTCACCGTAATCAACAACATCTGCCAGCATTACAGTTTGCAGTGCGTTAGCGATACCCACACCAAACTTGATAGCAGCACCTGCGATACCGATTAGAATCGCGTTACCTGGAGCGATAAAGCCCATGATAAGTAGAGTGATACAAGACAGCACTGGGAAGCCACAAGCGATAACCCATAGGTGTTTGCGTGGTAACACTGATGCAATACGAGGGAACAAGAATACGCCTGCAACTTCAGCGATACCTGCCACCATCATATAAACGGGGAACAAGTCAGCGTTGCCTAAAGCGTAAGAGAAGTAGTAAATCGCAAAACCACCCACCAACAAGTTTGCTATTTGGAACGACAATACGGTACCAATAAGTGCTTTTAGTTGGTCATTCTTACCAATGATAACCATTACATCTTTAAAGCTGAAACGCTCAGCTGGTTTAGCATTTGCTGGTGCAGATTTTTCTTTTACGTTGCGAGCAATTAAGAATGCACTCATCACGAACAGAACAGCAATCAATATAGCAACGTTGAAGAAACCTTGTCCTTGGTCGCCATCACCCAGTTTACCGACAATGTGTAGCCCGTAAGTACCCGTAATAAACCACGCCAAGCTAGCAAACAATCGTGGCCAAACAACCAGCTTTTCACGTTCTTGACGAGAGCTCGATAGTGCAGGAATCAAAGACCAGTATGGAATGTCCATAATAGTGTAGGTAAGGCCCCACAGAATATAAGCAGCCGCTGCATAAATGTATAACGTAGTGCCTTCAAACATATGCGTACTAAAAAGGCCAACAAGCACTACAGCATTTAACAGAGTTCCAATCACTATCCAAGGACGGAATTTACCAAACTTAGAGCGTGTGTTATCAACGATAACGCCCATCATTGGGTCGGTCACCGCGTCGACAATGCGCGCGGCCAAAAAGATAGTACCCACGAACGCCGCTGACAGCCCAGCAACATCGGTGAAGTAAAACATTAAAAAGATGTAGATCGGAGCACAGGCAAAGTCTTTACCTAAAGCCCCAAGTCCATACGATAATTTGGTTTGTAGAGTAATTTGATCAGACATAGTATTTCCTTCAGGCGCGTAACTTCATCTCCTAACAGACGTTGAAACGCTTACCTTTTATTTATAATAATTTATCCACTCAAGTTCTGTTTTAGAGCCACTCTGTGGTCGCTTCTTAAAACACTCAAGTATCAAGTCCGACGCTAATGTAACCATTCCAACGAACAGATACTGTGATCAACAACCACTCAATGGAAACGTTTTCAGTCAAATATCTAAAGTGAGAGATCGAACAATAAAACCCTCGAATTGATAGAGAATATCGCTAATTAAAGTGCTCAAAACAGTTCGTAGTGTGAAGTAACGCATGAGAACGATTACATAAGTGCAGTATCGCGGTGGGAATACCTACAGCTCTCCAATCTATAAGGGCACATCAAATTGATTAGATAGTTCATGACGGCTTATTAAAGGCAATTAAAAACCGCGTAATTTCACCTACGCGGTTCGTCAAATATAAGGTCTATGTTAAAACTTACTCGATACGTTCAAACTTAATCAGCATCGCTGTTTCTGCATCGAGTATTGGCATCGTCAGCCCCACCTCGGCACACCAAGCACCTGATAATTCACAGCCAGACTCAGTCCATGGCGGTTGATAATTCACAATATCATCGTAGTTTGACGGTTTATCAATCACAGAGATCTTGTATAGGCTTTGTGGATCTAGCCCAGGTATCCGCAAATGGCCACTCAACGAATTGGTTGGCATCGCCAGCTGTGCAATCATCACCACCGCTTCTGACACATCTTCGGAAACGACCGCATGGATTTGATGGGCACTGTCGTCCGTTGGTACTCGCCAAGTTCTCCCGCTATGCAGTAACGGGCGCAGCATCTTATGTAGCTTGATGTAGTGTTCGAAGCCCTCTTTCTCTTCTTGAACTTCTTTCACAGGGTCTAATTCAATCCCCATATGACCAAACAGTGCTGTTAGACCACGAAACTCAATACTATGACGACGACGAGTGCTGTGGCAGTGGCTCGCACCAATATGACTTCCCATTACCTCGGGGGGGAAGAAGTAACTCATCCCACGCTGAATCGTTTGTCTTTCCAGCGCGTCATTGTTATCAGACGCCCAAAAACGTTGCGTACGCTTAAGAACCTCAAAATCGATACGACCACCACCAGCCGCACACGATTCAATATCAACCATAGGGTGCTTCTCTCGGACTTTATCGACCAACTCATAATAACGAGCGGTTTGTTGATGGGCCGCAGCCCTGCCTAGATGCGCAGGTTGTACAACTTCTCGGTTCATATCCCACTTAATGTAAGCAATGTTGTACTTACTTAAGAAGTGGTCAAGGCGCTCAAACAGAAAGTCGAATGCTTGTTGATTCTGAAGATCGATAACATATTGATTGCGACCCGTTGGTTGGTCATAGCCGTCAACCGCCAGCAACCAGTCTGGGTGGGCTCGGTATAAGTCAGAATCCTTATTGATCATCTCAGGTTCGAACCACAATCCAAACTCCATACCCAACTGATTAACGTGTTCAACGATCGGCTCTAAACCATTTGGGTATTTTTCTTCATCTAAGAACCAATCCCCTAGCGCAGCCTTGTCTCCGCAGCGCCCTTTGAACCAACCATCGTCAATGATAAAGCGCTCTACTCCCATATCCGCGGCTTGGCTAGCCATCGACATAATATAATCAGGATCATGGTCAAAATAGATGCCTTCCCATGTATTAAGATGGATAGGTCGAGGCTTTTGTGCGAAATACTCTGGCAGGATCGAACCACGCACATGGGAGTGGAACTGGTGGCTCATTCCATTTAGGCCTTCCGAACTGAAACTGGCATACAACCAAGGTGTCGTTAAGCTTTCACCTTCATCCAATGCAATCTCACCCGGTAGATAGATAACTTCCGCTTGCACGTAGCGACGACCGTCTGCTTTTACATCAGCGCGCAGTCTGTGGTTACCACTCCAAGCGAAGTGAATGCCCCATACATCACCTGCCATTTCATTGAAGTTAGCGGTACCGACAACCATCGCTGGATAATGTTCATGAGACGTTCGTCCGCGACGATTTTCTTGCTGATAGCCCCCTTGCTGTAAGGGTTGACGCACCGTTTGGAACTCATGTACCCAGCGGCCGTAGTACGTCATCAACTCATTAGCTCTTGCTGGTAATGGCAAAGTATTAGCGAGACGGTTCACCTGATAAAGGCCGGCTTTAACGTTGGTTAAGGTGTGACGAGATTTCACAACGTCATGTTTATCAAGGCATAACTCGGTTGTTAAATGTAAGCCTGCACGCACATCTTCACTCTCAATGATTAGGCTAGATGGTGTTTGTTGAATATCCGTAATAGAGAAAACAGGCGCCCAGTCCAATCCGTCTCGGTGCCCTTCTAATGCTGGACTGCTGAATACACCGCGTCCGAGCTCTGGGCTCAGTGACATAGCGACATCATTATCAAGGCGACCGTAAGGAACTGGCCTTTGAAGAGAAACACGAAAGTTCGTTAGATCGCCACGAACTGGTACTCCCCAATGCAGAATTTCGGCGAAATCACCAAGTTCAACGATCAGTTGTGAGTCTTTACCCGTAATTTCTACTAGGGATTTATTCGTCATTTTATTTAACCTTAACGCGTTTAATTACCCCGTATCATAATTATTGAGCTGAGAGTTTCTGTGATCAAACCCAAAATCATGAAAACGTTTCCATTAAATATTTTGAGATTAATAGATTCAAATAATGCCCCCTAATTCAAAGATTTATGCCAACCACCATCTCAATGCATATGCTCCTAATCCCCAAAAATAGGGGTATTCCACATTAAATAAAGCGCTATAACGTTAAAATAAACAGGAGTTTAACAACAATTAAATCCTTAAAATTCATTATCTTATGGTAGCTCTGTAATTTGAAAATTGTCTCAAACACATTTCCTCTTGAACTCACCACACCACACTCGTATTCTTAACCTTTAGAGTACAACTATGAAGTGTCTCCCTGGGCCCTAACTTTTACATTCCAGCTTGACGGTATAGAACGCAATGCCTGTAGCCTAGCTTCGGCATTGAATTTGATACTTGCTTCCTTGTCTCACATGCCCAGTTATCATTAACTGGGCTGCTTTTCCCCTCAAAAATCCCCCAAACCCCTTGTTGGCTATAGCCCTACATCACTGTTACCTATGTTCGAACACAACGAGCAACTTCAACTTTAACGCACGATCAAGCCTCTCCCCCCCTGAAATAGAAAACGATTCCATTAAAAATCCACAGAAACCTCTATAAAACTGCCACTACAAGCCCAATAACCAGATCAAAATCACACAAAATAATCACAAACCCATCAATAGCGTAAAAATGCCAACCTCATCATGAAAACGTTTCCATAGTTTATTTACACTCTCGCTCGAGTTAGGACTCAAACATAAAAATATCCATAAATAAAAAATAATGGAGACACTTCATGAAACAAAAAATGCTAGTTAAAGCATTAGGATTCACTCTGGCCCTCACCCCATTAATCAGCTTCGCTGCAGTGGAAAACGTAACGTATTTGGGTTATGCGAAATGGGGCAACATCTACACCGACAATGACCAACATAACGATGGCAAAGGAGAACGCAACGACGTTATTCGAGCAGGTCAAGGTTACGGTAACTACCGTTTAGGTAATGAACTGAACTGGTGGGAAGCCGGTGTTAAAGCGGATGTATGGCGTGACAATGACGCTTATTTTGATACCACGATTTATCTAGGCAGCGGTGATAGCTGGGGGGATGTCAGTACGATCCAACTTTGGTCGGCAGGTCATGGCCTTATCGAAGGACAACCTAACGCGAAAGTATGGGCCGGAGAACGTTTTTATCGTCGCCATGAAGTCCACATGATTGACGTTAAGTACTGGGATACATCCAGTACGGGTTTAGGTATTGAAGATTGGGACCTAGGGTTTGCGGATGCACATTTGGCCTGGATGGCGCCAAATTCTTCAAGTGACGATGGGCGTAGTCTTCACAATATTGATGCTCGCTTAAGCGGGATTGAATTGAGTGACACAGCGGATCTTACTCTTGGTTTGAACTACGTGACCACGCAAAACTCGAGCTACGACGATAAAGACATTACTACTTCTGGCGCAATGCTCTCTGCTCTTTACCGTCAAGCTTGGAACTACGGTTCAAACACCTTGGCTTTTCAATACGGTACTGATGCCTTAGCTGGCGGATTAATGAGTGCTGAAGGTGGTTCAGACAAAAAGTACAGCACTGGCGTCGAACATGATGGCTACAGCTGGCGTCTATTTAACCATGGTGATTTAAATATCAGTGAAGATGTTCAAGTCATGTACTCCATCGCTTATCAAGATAACAACCTAGATAACAACGATGGTGAGAAATGGTTCAGTGTCGGTGCTCGTCCTCAATATGCTTGGACAGATTATATGTCGACAGCACTTGAAGTCGGTTACGAAACGGTAGAAGCACAAAACGGCTCAGGCACCAATGATATGTACAAAGTGACTGTCGCTCAAATGTTCCAAGCTGGCAAAGGCGTATGGGCTCGCCCATCTATCCGTATCTTTGCAACTTACTCTGAATCCAACAACGAATGGGATCGTGGTAACGAGACTTATGGAACGGCAACAAGCATCAATGCCGAGACTGTTGACGAGATTACCTTTGGTTTCAACGTAGAAACTTGGTGGTAAACCACCACACCCGAGCGTCTGTTCAATCAACGAATTGACGCTCAACACTGGAATAGCAATTTAACGGGGAAAGCCGATGTTTTCCCCTTTACTAAGGTAGCAATCAGATGAAATTAAAAGCATTGGTGATCATTGTCGCGGCACTCACCGTTAGCGCATGCAGCGGAATACCTGAAAAGGAACTTAATACTGATTTCAATGAGAGTGCATGCTGCTCTCAGCTAAGTGCGCTGCCAATGACGCAATTGTCTGTTCCATTCCACCAACAAGTGATTATGGACGGTCATTTACCGACCCTTTCCTCTTCATTGTTAAATGACAATACACAAGCAGATAGCCAACGCTTTCCGACCATCGCGTACCAAATCAGTGACATGACAGAATCGCTGTCCTTACTCATTCGTTCATACATTAAAAATGATGCGCTATTCGCACCGTCTATCTACGTCTTTGACAAACAATGGCGACTGCTTGGTCAATACAGGACTAACGACTTCACTTACTACCCGACAGCGATGCAAGGGTTAGAAAGAATTGAAGCATCAATTGCACTCGAACCTCAACGAGACAACGCGCAATTTATTGTGGTCAGCGCCGATAGCACTAAGTTAGATAGCGCCATCAATCGAATTCATCCTGAAGATCTGTATTCAGAATCTCAGCAGATTATTGGCAATAAGCAACTGCCGTTGACTGCCACGTTGAGCAGCGTAGGTGCCATTGATATTACGGCGAGCAAATCAACAAACAGTGCAGTTTTGACCCTACTGGCTGAGCTTGGCGTTTCATCCAACAATGAGCCCGAAACCTTAGGTTCAAAGCAAGTTTCTCAACCATCAACTCAGACAGTTGAAACCAATCAAAAGGCGCAATGGCTGAATATCCAAAAGGACATTAACCAAGCCCTAAACAACAACGACATCAAACAAGCCGCATTTATTGCTAATCAAGCGGCCGAACAGGGCATGCCCGAAGCAAAAGATTATTTATTAAAACAGCTCGCTGAATAGCTCAATAGCTCAATAAGCCAACAGAGCAATACGCAAAACCAACGATTTGATAACGGTCATCACGGCTTAAAAAACCGATGACTTAATAGAATTATTACCAATATTGAACACTTTAAGAGTAGGAATACCATGAAGGCATTTTCAAACATCATCCAAAGACGCGATTGGGAAAATCCACAGTCTGTGAATATCCACTGCCTTAATGCGCACAGCCCATTATCAAGCTACCGCAACCTTAAGCACGCTCGAGACGGCATTGAATCACAACGTAAATCTCTTAATGGACAATGGAAGTTCAAATACTTTGATGCACCTGAACAAGTTGACGGTGAATTTATCGAAACAAGTTTCAATGACTCACACTGGGACGAGATTACCGTACCATCAAACTGGCAAATGCAAGGCTACGATAAACCTATCTACGCCAACGTAAAATACCCATTTGAAGTGAACCCACCGTTTGTACCGGCAGAAAACCCAACCGGTTGTTACCGCACTCAAATTACATTGACTAAAAATGACCTAAAGAACACCCAACGTATTATCTTTGATGGCGTCAATTCCGCTTTTCATCTTTGGTGTAATGGCAATTGGGTTGGGTACAGCCAGGATAGTCGCTTACCTGCAGAGTTCGACTTAACTCAGTATCTAACTGTTGGCGACAATACGCTGTCTGTCATGGTGATACGTTGGTGTGATGGTAGCTATTTAGAAGACCAAGATATGTGGTGGCTAAGCGGTATTTTCCGTGATGTGACCTTACTAGCCAAACCAAAGCAGTGCATTGAAGATGTGTTCGTTACGCCGGACTTAGACGCATGCTATCGCGATGGTTCACTGTCTATTGTCACCAAAATTACGGCACCAGACACTTACCAAGTTCAGGTTCAACTGTTTGACGGTGAAAACGCAGTAACTGAGCCACTTATCGATCGCCCGCATAATCGACGAATTGACGAGCGTGGCACCTACGATGATGTGGTATTCCAAACTCTTCATGTTCGAGAACCGAAGAAATGGAGCGCAGAAGTCCCTAACCTTTACCGAATTGTCGTGTCATTGCTTGATAGGCAAGGTAACCACATAGAAAGTGAAGCTTATCAAGTTGGATTCCGTAAAGTCGAAATGACAGACGGTCAGCTAAAGCTAAACGGCAAACCGCTATTGGTTCGCGGCGTGAACCGTCATGAGCATCACCCAGAGTTGGGGCATGTGATGACAGAAGAAGACATGATCCGCGATATCTGTCTAATGAAACAGTACAACTTCAATGCTGTGCGCACCGCTCACTACCCTAACCACCCACGATGGTACGAGCTGTGTGACGAATACGGTTTATACGTGTGTGATGAAGCGAACATAGAGACCCATGGCATGCAGCCTATGAATCGCTTGTCTGCAGACCCACAATGGGCACACGCTTATATGAGTCGTTACACGCAAATGGTCATGCGTGATAAGAACCACCCTTCTATCATCATCTGGTCTTTGGGCAACGAGTCAGGGCACGGCAGCAGCCACAATGCGATGTATGCTTGGTCGAAACAGTACGATCCTTCTCGCCCGGTACAGTATGAAGGCGGTGGTTCAAATACCACAGCTACCGATATCATTGCGCCAATGTACGCACGCGTTAACAGCACTATCGAAGACGATGCCGTTCCAAAATGGTCTATCAAGAAATGGGTTTCTCTGCCTAACGAACAACGCCCGCTTATTCTTTGTGAATACGCACACGCAATGGGTAACAGTTTAGGTAGCTTTAATGATTACTGGGATGCATTCCGAGAATACCCTCGCCTACAAGGCGGTTTCATCTGGGATTGGGTTGACCAAGGATTAAGTCAGTGGGATGAAAACGGTGAACACTTCTGGGCTTATGGTGGAGACTTTGGCGACATCATCAACGACCGTCAGTTCTGCATCAACGGTTTGATCTTCCCAGATCGCAGCGTACACCCGACCTTGGAAGAGGCGAAATACTGCCAGAGAATGATCAATGTGACGTTAGCAGAGCAAACTGAAGATCAATGTCGCCTAACGGTAACCAATGAAAACCTGTTCCGAGCGACTGACAATGAAATCTTACGCTGGCAATTGCTCGAAAATGGCGTCGTGATTCAATCTGGGCAACACGTCTTATCCGTTACTGAAGATAGTAAACAAGAGCTGGTCATTGACCTTGCTTTCACGCCAAAAGCACAAGCCGAATATCATCTCAACACCGATATTACTCTGATTCATTCAACCAAGTGGGCAGAAGAAGGCCATGTTTGTGCGACGGAGCAATTTGCTTTACGTAACCATGCAGGCTTGCAATTCCCTAGTACTGCAAATGCTTTGGCTCCTCAGTTAAATCAGCAAGACAATAAAGTGGTCGTGTCTAGCCTAGATGAAACACATCAATGGCAATGGGATACAGAGAGTGGATTGTTGACCCACTGGATCGTTGATGGACAACCGCAAGTTATCAAGGCACCTGTCGATAACTTCTATCGCGCACCACTTGATAACGATATTGGTATCAGTGAGATAGACAACATCGACCCAAATGCATGGGCTTGTCGCTGGGAACTTGCAGGCATTGGTCAATGGGAACGTCAATGTACAAGTTGTGCCGTGCAAGCACTCGCAGACTCAGTACAAGTAACGTCAGTATTCGCCTACCAATTTAATGGCCAAATCCAAGCGATTACAAAATGGCAATACACCTTAAATAACCTAGGCGAAATGAATATCGCGATTGATGTCACCTTAGCCGATCACTTACCTCCGATGCCGCGCATTGGTCTTGAGATGGAGCTGCCGTTACCAATCGAAACAAGCGATGAAACTCCAGTTTCGTGGCAGGGATTAGGTCCTTTTGAAAACTATCCAGACCGTTTGACTGCTGCTCGATTCGGTTTACATAAACAAACACTGGATCAGATGCACACGCCGTATATATTCCCAACCGATAGCGGGTTACGTTGCGGAACCAAAAACTTGAATGTGGGAAATATCGGGATCGAAGGCGATTTTTCATTCAGTGTGAGTCAGTACAGCCAGCAACAATTAACGGATGCTAAGCATACCAATGACCTTACTCGTGAAGAGAAAATCTATGTACGTGTTGATCACCAACATATGGGCGTTGGTGGTGATGATTCTTGGAGTCCAAGTGTTCACCAAGAGTTTCAACTCACCGACAATCAATATCGTTATCAGGTTACTCTAACAAGCGCATCGTAAGTAGATTCAGGCCAAGTGGTTTGCTCTAAAGCCACTTGGTTCTCTATTACTTTGGGTTACCTGTGATTACCTTACTTCACGCGACAACAGCTCACACGACAACAGTCCACACGCCAATGTGACTCAAAAGCCAAGCTCAAATCTAGAGCTTGGCTTTTTATTTTCAAACTAATCAGCCAATCAAAAATAAACCATCAAACCTCGTCATATTTGATGTTTAGTATTTGAATTGGCTAACTATCCGTTGTTAAATGTCCAACCATCAGCACACAGCATTATATTCAGAATAAGAGAGCGGAATGGCTACCATTAAAGATGTTGCGAAGGAAGCAGGCGTATCAATCGCGACCACCTCTCGAGTAATCAACAATGCACCTCACACCAGTGAAACCGCAATTGCGGCGGTAAAAGCCGCTATGGAAAAACTCGGCTATCGCCCAAATGCCAACGCCCGTGCATTGGTCAGCAAATCTTCAAACGCGATTGGTGTGCTGGTTAATGATGTTTCTGCCCCGTTCTTCGGCTCGATGATCAAAGCCATTGATACCGTGGCAAGTGAGCAAGAAAAACAGTTACTGATTGGCAGTGGCTACCATGACGCCACCAAAGAGCGTAATGCCATTAATCTGCTTATCAACAGCCGCTGCGAATCACTCGTCGTTCATAGCAAGGGCATTAGCGATGAAGAGTTAGTCAAACTGGCCAATGAAGTACCCGGAATGGTACTGATCAATCGTATTGTTCCCGATATCGAAAACCGCTGTATTGCTCTCGACAACCGCCGCGGCTCTTACATCGCGACAGAGTATTTGATCAAAAACGGCCACAAACACATTGGCTACATCTGCTCGAGTCACGATATAGAAGATGCTCACGACCGCTTAGGTGGCTATTTGGATGCATTGAAAGATCACGGTATTGAATCGAACGATGAGTACATCGAATATGGTGAACCTGACGAACTAGGCGGTGAGCAAGCCATGGTTAACTTAATGGCAAAAAACACAGATATCACTGCAATTGCCACGTATAACGATTACATGGCAGCAGGCTGTTTGGCGTTATTACAAGAAAATGGCGTTCGTATTCCAGAAGATATGTCAGTTATTGGTTTCGATGACGGCCACATTGCTCGCTTCATTTACCCTAGATTGACCACCATTCGTTATCCAATCCAAGTCATGGCTAACCAAGCGGTTAAGCTCTCTCTGCAACTCGCAAGTGACGAGCCAAAAGAGCACCCGGAACATAAGCTATTTATGCCAATTTTGGTGCGCAGAGCCTCTGTTCGAAACATTAATTGAGAAAGCTCAGGTTCATAAAAACTAAGTCATTTCGTTCCTCTACACTTTTTACAACAAAGAAAATAGGATTGATTCGATGAGTTATCATTGAGTTAATCTTATTTTTCATTCCCCGCAAATACCCACCTATACTTAACCTGATCCATCTTAATCAAACGGTTACCCGTTGATTTTTTCACCAAGTGTCTAAATCCCTAGTGATCCTTGGTTGTTATTAGGTGAGCAAAGCAGGATAATATCGGGATCGGAATCTCAAGAATTAATCCATTATGACCGAATACCTTTTGTTGTTGGTTGGCACAGTGCTGGTCAATAACTTTGTGCTAGTGAAGTTTTTAGGACTATGTCCATTTATGGGAGTCTCCAAGAAACTGGAGACTGCGATTGGCATGGGCCTCGCGACGACTTTCGTTCTGACGTTGGCGTCGGTCTCTGCGTACCTAGTAGAAACCTACATCCTTACCCCTCTGGGTATTGAATACCTGCGTACCATGAGCTTCATCTTGGTTATCGCGGTGGTGGTTCAATTTACGGAAATGGTGGTTCACAAAACCAGCCCGACTCTTTATCGCCTGCTGGGTATCTTTCTGCCTCTTATCACCACAAACTGTGCGGTATTAGGTGTGGCACTTCTGAACATCAATGAAAACCACAACTTCATTCAGTCGATCATCTATGGTTTCGGCGCAGCGGTTGGTTTCTCTCTTGTATTGATCCTATTTGCTGCGATGCGTGAACGTATTGCGGTTGCTGATGTTCCAATGCCATTCAAAGGTGCATCGATTGCGATGATCACAGCAGGCCTAATGTCTCTGGCATTTATGGGCTTTACTGGGTTGGTGAAATAAGCATGAGTACCATTTTAATTGCGATCATTGCGCTAGCCGTTTTAGCCGCTGTTTTTGGCGCTATTTTGGGCTTTGCTTCTATCCGTTTTAAAGTTGAAGCCGATCCTATCGTCGATCAAATCGACACCATTTTACCGCAAACTCAATGTGGCCAGTGTGGCTACCCTGGTTGTCGCCCATACGCAGAGGCGATCGCTAACGGAGACAAGATCAACAAATGTCCTCCGGGCGGCCAAGCAACCATTGAGAAGCTAGCAGATTTAATGGGCGTAGAAGTTGAAGACTCCGCTCATGACTTAGATAACAAAGTAAAAACCGTTGCCTTCATTCACGAAGATATGTGTATCGGCTGTACCAAGTGTATTCAAGCCTGCCCTGTTGACGCCATTGTTGGTGGCACCAAGGCGCTACACACAGTAATTAAAGATGAATGTACAGGTTGTGATCTATGTGTCGCACCGTGCCCTACTGACTGTATTGAAATGATTCCAGTGGCAACAACGACTGAAAATTGGAAATGGCAGATGAACATCATTCCTGTTACTGATATCACTAACCAAGCGACTGATGCGACTGCGTCAGAGCCTAAAGCATAGGGTTAGTATGATCTCTTTAATTGAACAAATTCGCACGGGCTCTATTTGGAACTTCCCTGGCGGCGTGCACCCTGCTGAAAACAAGAAACAGTCGAATACTACTGATATCGTCCATGCGAGGCTTCCAGAAGAAATCGTTCTTCCTGTGAAACAGCACATCGGTAAGCCGGGTAACCTATTGGTTGCTGCTGGCGACACTGTGTTAAAAGGTCAGCAACTTACGGCCTTAGATACAGGTTTTACTTTACCAGTACACGCACCAACATCGGGTGTGATTACCGCTATCGAACCGCGAACCACTGCTCACCCTTCAGGCTTGAGCGAAATGTGCGTGGTTATTAAACCTGATGGCCTAGACACTTGGATTGAAAAAAATCCAGTTGAAGATTTTTCGACCAAGACTTCTGACGAGCTGCTTGATGTGATTCGCCAAGCTGGCATTTCAGGCATGGGCGGCGCAGGCTTCCCTACGGCTAAGAAGCTTCAATCAGGCTTAGGTCGTACCGACATTTTGATCGTCAATGCTGCGGAATGTGAACCTTACATCACCTCTGATGACAAGTTGCTTCAAGAACATGCCAACGAAGTATTAAAAGGCATCGAAGTGGTTGAACACATTCTTCAACCAAAGCTGACGGTTATCGGCATTGAAGACAACAAACCAGACGCGATAAAAGCACTTGAGATTGCAGCGAAAGACAAAGATATCGTCATTCGTGTTATCCCAACTAAGTATCCTTCTGGTGGTGAGAAACAGCTGATCAAGATCCTCACCAACAAAGAGGTTCCGGCTGGCGGCATTCCTGCTGATATTGGTGTTTTGGTTCAAAACGTTGGCTCTCTTTACTCAATTAAGAGAGCGGTAATCGACGGCGAACCAGTAGTTAACCGCGTGGTGACTTTAACCGGTAAAACCTTTAAGCAACCTCGTAACGTGTGGGCACTACTAGGTACACCTGTACACGAGTTACTTGAAGAGTTTGGCTACAAAGCCGATAAAAAACTGCCGCGTTTGATTTTGGGCGGCCCGATGATGGGCTTTACCTTGCCGCATGCCAATGTGCCAATCACTAAAACGTCGAACTGTATTTTAGCGCCAACGCGTCGTGAGATTTCACCAAGCACTTACGAGATGGAATGTATTCGTTGCAGCGCGTGTGCTGAAGCTTGCCCTGCGTCTCTACTTCCTCAACAACTGCAATGGCATGCCAAAGCCAACGAGTTGGATAAGTGTGAAGAGCTGAATATTAAAGACTGTATTGAATGTGGTGCTTGTGCGTTTGTCTGCCCAAGTGAGATCCCTCTTGTTCAGTACTATCGCCAAGCGAAAGCCGAAATCAAAACAAGAAAAGACGAAGCGACAGCCGCCGAGCGCGCCAAGATTCGTTTCGAAGAGAAAAACGCTCGTATGGAGCGTGACAAAGCCGAGCGTGAAAACCGCTTCAAGAAAGCTGCTGACAACCGTCGTAAAGACATGAAATCAGCCGATGGTGATGATGCGATTGCAGCTGCGATTGCTCGCGTTAAAGCGCAAAAAGCCGCGGCAGACCAAACGCCTAATGCAGAACCAGCCGTGAAACCTGCGGTAGCCGCTGCGATTGCGAAGGCAAAAGCGAAACAAGCTGCGGCTCAGAAAGCGGATGGCGCTGAACCAGACAACTCTGAAATGTCGAAATTGCGTGAAGAGCGTAAACGACAAGCTCGAGAGCGCAAGGCACAACAAGCAGCAGCTGATACTCCTGAAGAAAACTCAAGTGATGGCAAGAAAGATGCTGTCGCTGCGGCTATTGCTCGCGCTAAAGCGAAGAAAGCTCAACAAGCAGAATCAGCTTCTGAAGCTCCAGCTGAAAAATCAGGTGATGCTAAGAAAGATGCCGTTGCTGCGGCTATTGCTCGCGCTAAAGCCAAGAAAGCACAACAAGCAGGTTCAGCTTCCGAGGCTCCAGTTGAAAATACTGGCGACGCTAAGAAAGACGCCGTTGCTGCAGCTATTGCTCGCGCTAAAGCGAAGAAGGCTCAACAAGCGGAATCAGCTACTGAGGCTCCGGCAGAAAGCTCTGGCGATGCCAAGAAAGCACAGCAAGCAGAATCAGCTAATCAAACCGAAAGTGAAGCTCCGGCTGAAAGCTCTGGCGATCCTAAGAAAGCAGCAGTTGCCGCCGCGATTGCTCGCGCTAAAGCCAAGAAAGCTCAACAAGCTAAGCAAGACGAAACGGCAGAAACTCCTGAGCCAGTGATTGAAGTTGAAGCTGAAACTCAACAAGAGTCAGTCGATCCTAAGAAAGCTGCTGTTGCTGCCGCAATCGCGCGCGCTAAAGCAAGAAAGGCACAACAAGCGAAACAGGAAGAGTCAGCAGAAACGCCTGAATCTGTGGTTGAACCTGCAGTTGAAATAAAGGCTGAAACTCAACAAGAACCAGTCGATCCTAAGAAAGCAGCTGTTGCTGCCGCTATTGCTCGTGCTAAAGCAAGAAAAGCACAGCAAGAGCTAGATAAAAAGAATAATGAGGAGAAAGAGTAGTGGCCTTCTTTATCGCCAGCTCACCGCACGCACATAGTCGTAGAAGCACCCCAGATCTGATGAAATGGGTCGCTATTTGTGCATTGCCAGGTCTACTAGCTCAAACCTACTTCTTCGGATGGGGTACGCTCATCCAGTTAGTATTTGCTATCGCACTTGCGGTTACCTTTGAAGCGGCAATCATGCTGTTAAGAAAGCGCCCGCCAGTGATGGCGCTACGTGATTACAGTGCTGTTGTCACCGCTTGGCTACTTAGTGTCGCGATTCCTCCACACTCTCTGTGGTGGATTCTAGTGATAGGTATGTTCTTCGCAATTGTCATCGCGAAACACCTATACGGCGGACTTGGGCAAAACCCATTTAACCCAGCGATGGTCGCTTACGTTGTTTTGCTGATCTCATTCCCAGTTCAAATGACCAGTTGGAATGCTCCCGCGAGCTTAACGGCTGAAACAACCAGTTTTGTTGACTCATTCTTGATGATCTTTACAGGTTTCGATAATGAAGGATTATCTCTACAGCAAGCTCGTTTAGGGGTTGATGGTACCACAATGGCAACGCCACTCGATGCCTTCAAAACCGCACTAACGGCAGGCAACACCGCTTCTGAAGCTCTGTCCCAACCTCAATTTAGCTGGTTAGCTGGCGTGGGTTGGGAATGGGTAAACCTTGCTTACCTTGTTGGTGGCTTGGTGCTTATCAAACAACGCGTGATTCAATGGCATATCCCAGTCGCGTTTCTGGGTAGCTTAACCCTATTTAGCCTAGTGTTCTTGATGTTCACGCCTGGCGAGACCGCATCACCGACCATTCATCTATTGTCTGGGGCGACTATGCTCGGCGCATTTTTCATTGCGACCGACCCCGTTTCAGCATCCACGACAGTGAAAGGTCGCTTGGTGTTTGGTGCTCTGATCGGCGGTTTAGTCTTTATCATCCGCAGTTGGGGTGGTTTCCCTGATGGCGTGGCGTTTGCTGTATTGTTAGCCAACATGTGTGTTCCACTGATTGACTACTACACCAAACCTCGTACATACGGCCACTAAGGGAGCGGATACCATGCTAAATGCAATTAAGAAAAACGGCCTTGTACTCGCGATTTTTGCGTGTGCTTCGACGGGTTTGGTCGCGGTAACTCACTACCTGACCAAAGATCAGATCAAACAACAGGAACAGGCTCAGTTACTGTCTGTTCTTAATCAAGTGATCCCGCACGATCTGCACGACAACGAGCTGTTTTCGTCTTGTACTTTGGTTCAAGCAGAAGAGCTTGGTACTGAGCAAGCGATGCCGGCTTACATTGCTAAAATCAATGGTGAGCCGAGTGCGATTGCGATCGAAGCGATTGCCCCAGACGGCTACAACGGCGCGATTAAAGTGATTGTTGGAATGAAGATCGACGGTACTATTTTAGGTACTCGCGTGCTTTCTCACCAAGAAACTCCAGGTTTGGGTGATAAGATTGATTTGCGTGTAAGTGATTGGATACTTTCGTTTGCAGGCAAACAAGTAACAGATTCTAATCTTGACCGTTGGAAGGTTCGTAAAGACGGTGGTGACTTTGACCAGTTTACTGGCGCAACCATCACACCAAGAGCGGTCGTGAAGTCAGTCAAACAAGCGGTTCAATACGTTAACCAAAACAACCAAGCATTGCTTGCTCAACCTCTAAATTGTGGTGGTGAATAATGAGTGACCATAAAACACTGATCAAAAATGGCATGTGGGCCAATAACCCTGCCCTAGTACAACTTCTTGGGTTATGTCCGCTGCTGGCTGTATCGTCAACAGTCACTAACGCACTTGGGCTAGGTATTGCTACCTTGCTTGTACTGGTCGGTTCAAACGTTTCTGTTTCTTTGGTTCGTAACCACGTACCAAAAGAAGTGCGTATCCCAGTATTCGTAATGATCATTGCCTCGCTAGTAACGTGTGTTCAATTGCTAATGAACGCTTACGCCTATGGGCTTTACCTCTCTTTGGGTATCTTCATCCCGCTGATCGTGACCAACTGCATCATCATTGGTCGTGCGGAAGCCTTCGCTTCAAAGAATGAAGTGCTACCAGCGGCTCAAGATGGCTTCTGGATGGGTCTAGGCATGACATCAGTATTGGTCGTGTTAGGTGCGATGCGTGAGATTATTGGTAACGGTACCCTATTTGATGGCGCAGACCTGCTGCTTGGTGACTGGGCTTCGGTGTTACGAATCCAGATATTCCAATTTGATAACAGCTTCTTGTTAGCCCTGCTTCCACCGGGTGCCTTCATTGGTGTTGGTTTCTTAATTGCTTTGAAAAACATCATCGATAACCAAGCAAAATCTAGACAACCAAAACAAGAAAAACCAGTCATTGAACGCGCTCGCGTTACCAATGCCTAATAAGTTAAATTAGCTTAAATCCCGCTGAGTTGGCTCAATCACTCAGCGGGGAAAATCAGATCTAAACAGTACATATAATAATGACGCTCATAAGAGCGCGTAACCGATGATAAAGCAGAAGCAATCCAAGCTTCATGCCCTAACTATTTGAAAGTAATGTCGCTATGAACAATGTAAAACGAGTAGAAATACTTGAGCGCTTAAGAGAAAACAATCCAAAGCCAGAGACTGAGCTTAACTGGAATAGCCCATTCGAACTGCTGATTGCCGTTCTATTGTCTGCACAAGCAACCGATGTCAGCGTGAACAAGGCGACGGATAAACTGTACCCTGTAGCCAATACGCCACAAGCTATTTTCGACCTAGGTGTTGATGGTTTAAAAGAGTACATCAAGACCATCGGCCTATTTAACTCAAAAGCAGAAAACACCATCAAAACGTGTCGTATGCTGCTTGACCTACATAATGGTGAAGTACCGGAAGATCGCGCTGCATTAGAAGCCCTTCCAGGTGTTGGACGTAAAACAGCAAACGTAGTGTTAAATACCGCTTTCGGTTGGCCAACGATTGCCGTTGATACTCACATCTATCGTGTATCAAACCGCACTAAGCTAGCGATGGGTAAAACCGTCGACGATGTCGAAGCAAAGCTACTTAAAGTTATCCCAAAAGAATTCAAACTGGATGTCCACCATTGGCTCATTCTTCATGGACGTTACACCTGTGTCGCACGTAAACCACGCTGTGGCAGCTGTATCATTGAAGACCTCTGTGAGTACAAAGAAAAGAGCGAAGATTAGTCTTTCCGTTCACAACGATTAATCAATACGGCAGCGCTTAAAGCGCTGCTTTTTTATTGCCACTCTCTAGAAGCCGCCTCTACATCAGTTTTCATTTCTAATTCTGCGTTCCCAAGATAACAGGCATAAAAATCCCGCCTTTATGGCGGGATTCAATTATTTAGCTAAGAAGTCTGTCTTAGATAAACTTCACTTTAGTCACTTCTTTGATAGCAGATAGAACAAATGTTGGTACTGCTGCAATGAAGATTAACGATATTAAGTGATTAAACTCTAGTGCTTCTGTGCTGAATACCAGCTGGCCGAAGCTTGTGTAAACAACACTTAAAGACAAGATAGCCGATACTGCCACCGCACCAAGTAGGTAGTGGTTAGTGAACGGATTCTTACGATAAATCGTTGTAAACGTACGTGCATCGAACAAGCTCCAAAGTTGAGCAAAGATCAGTGTTAAAAACGCAACAGTTTGTGCGTATTGAGCACTGTAACCACCGTCGAGTGCGTAAGAGAATGTCACAAAGCTTAGACCACCTAATGCGAGACCACGAGTTAGGATACGAGCGCCTAGACCATTAGAGAAGAAGCCTTGGTCACGTTTGCCTGGCTTACGCTCCATGAGATCTTTCTCTTCTGGCTCAACACCAAGTGCGAGTGCTGGTAGACCATCAGAAACGAGGTTAACCCATAAAATCATTAGTGGAGTTAGCGGAAGTACTACATCTGGTCCCATGAGTAGGAATGCAAATAGGATTACCGAAACCTCACCCACGTTCGCTGTAAGTGCTTGGCGGATAAACTTACGTAGGTTATCGAAAATTTGACGCCCCTGACGTACCGCCTTCACGATAGTACTAAAGTTGTCATCCAACAGGATAAGGTCACCTGAGTCTTTCGCAACAGACGTACCTGTAATACCCATCGCAACACCAATGTCTGCACGACGCAGTGCTGGCGCATCGTTCACGCCGTCACCGGTCATAGAGGCAACTTCGTTGTTCTCTTGCTGCGCTTTTACGATACGCAGCTTGTGCTCTGGAGTAACACGTGCAAATACTGCAACCTGAGAACAGACAGACAACAGCTTCTCGTCATCCATTTGGTCAAGCTCTCCACCCGTTACCACTAGATCGTCTTCGCTACGGATAATTCCGATTTCACGAGCAATCGCTGCTGCCGTGACTGCGTGGTCACCGGTAATCATTACCGTACGAACACCAGCGCTATAACAGCTATTTACTGCATCACGCACTTCTGGACGTGGTGGATCCATGATGCCATAGATACCCAGGATGCTGACGTCTTTTTCAAGCTCAGGGAAATCTAACTCAAGCTCTTCTTCTTTTAATTCACGGAAACCAACGGCAAGTGTACGCAGAGCATCACCACCAAAGGTTTGGATTGCCGCTTCAAAGTCTAAATGAAGTTCTTGAGACGGTGCGGTATCGAGAGCCAAGTTGCCTGAAACTTCACAGCCAACCGTTGGTACGAAACCACCGTCAACCATGAAGCTGGTTGATTTACCAAGAACAACATCTGGCGCGCCTTTCAATGCTAGGAAGTGCTTACCTTGTGGGTCACGAACGATAACAGAAGCCATCTTACGACCAGAATCGAACGGGAACTTTTTAACAATTGAGTAGCCACCCGTTGATAGCATTTCATCTTGTTTAAGACCTGCTTTTGCAGCTGCAACAATTAGTGCACCTTCTGTCGGGTTGCCACGAACCGTCCATTTACCATCAGCATTTACATATTCAGCATCGTTACAAAGCGTTGCAACAACAAGACCTTTCATCATTGCAGGGCTGTTTGTCGCTTCGACATTGTGACCTTTGGTAATGAATTCACCCTTAGGATCAAAACCTTTACCTGATACATCCCAGTAACGACCAGACACATCGTACGCTTTCATTACCTGCATTTGGTTTTGTGTTAGCGTACCAGTTTTATCTGAACAGATAACGGTTGTAGAACCAAGCGTTTCGATTGCTGCTAGCTGTTTAGCCAAAGCATTATTCTTAACCATCTTAGTCGAGCCCATCGTTAATACGATAGTAACCACCGTTGGTAAGCCTTCAGGAATAGCGGCAACCGATAAAGAGATACCTGTTGTTAGGATTTCTAACCATGGCATACCGTGGTAAACACCGATAGCACAAACAATAGCAACAACCACAAGAGCAACAACCAATAACGCGAGTGCGATGGTGTCCATACGCTCTTGCATTGGTGTTTTCGTCTCTTCCGTTTGGTTCATCATATCAGCGATGTGACCAACTTCAGTTTGCATACCTGTGCTTGTTACAACAGCAAGGCCTGTACCTGTAGTCACGATTGTTGTCATGAAGCCCATGTTCTTCTGATCGCCAAGACCAAGAGTCTCATCTTCAAGGCGTTCAGACTGCTTGTTCACTGGCTCAGATTCACCGGTCAGCGCAGCCTCATCTACCGTCAGACGGTTTGACTCAAGAATACGAACATCAGCAGGCAGAATATCGCCGGTATTAATTTTGATGATGTCACCAGGAACGAGGGCTTTAGCTGGAACACTGATCCATTTACCATCGCGCATCACTTCGGCTTCTGGAGCTGCCATTTCTTTTAGCGCTTCCATCCCTTTCTGAGCTTTAAATTCTTGCCAGAACGCGATACCAGTATTGATAAGGATAATCACTGCAATAGCAATAGCATCAATCGCGTGGCCAGTAGACCAAGAAACGATTGCACCAACAGCTAGAATAAAAATCAGTGGGTTTTTATATTGATGAATATACAGTTCCCACGCAGAAGCTGACTCTTGTGCAGTCAGTTCGTTAGTGCCGTGCTTCTCTAAGCGTGCATCCGCTTCAGAAGTTGATAAACCTGTCGTTTGATCTGCGTTCAGTTCGTTTAAAACATCTGAACTTTGTTGTGTAAACCATTTACTCGTCATTTGAGTACTCCACATCAATGCCTCACGCCGAGGCTAATGTAATAAAATAATACTTATTCTTATGTGATAGAAAAGATCGCACAAATCAAAAGTGAATATTTAATCGATTTGGTGCGCTTGAAAAACTATATAGTAAGGATTGTCTATTTAGCAAAGATCCTAAAAGATACACTTGATACACACTTGACAACTACTTTGAAAACACAACCACCCCAAACATCAAACATAAAACAAACAATACAAGCCCAAACTATTGTTTAAAAAAGATAAGCGCAAAAAATAGACACCCTTTATGCTTTCGTAAAAACCATTGGTTATTAGCGTATTTTATCGAAAATTCCTTAATGACGAAGTGAAACATCGGAATAACCTTTCTATAAACAGGGAGATATTGGCGTAATCATAAATTGATAAAATGGAAAGTTAGATGCCAATTGTAAAAACGAAAGGAAATCAGCAACAAGATAGAGATATAAGTCACAATTCAACAACCAAGACCATTCTTGGCCATTACAAAAAAGACCAACACTCAAACTTACTATTTATGCAAAACTGCGAATTAAGCGCTAGTGACTGACAAATTAATAAGGCCGTCGTCCTTTAATTTCTTGTAATACAAATAAGAAAAAGGTAGAGGGGGAGAGTAAGATAGATGATGAGAATAAGAAAATATGACCAAACTCATCATCTCTTTGGTGTTGCTTATGAGCTTGCTCATATATAGTGCTATAAAAGAAACAACCAATAACAAGCTAGGAGCAAATCATGTCAAACGGTCGTATTTTACACACCATGCTACGCGTGGGTGATCTAGACAAGTCTATCGAGTTCTACACCAATGTAATGGGCATGCAGCTATTACGTAAGAACGAAAACAAAGAGTACGAATACACACTGGCTTTCGTTGGCTTTGGCGACGAATCTCAAGGCGCAGTGATTGAGCTGACTTACAACTGGGGCACCACGGAATACGATCTTGGCTCTGCTTTTGGTCACGTTGCTATCGGTGTTGATGACATCTACACAACGTGTGATGCGATTAAAGCAGCTGGCGGCAACGTAACGCGTGAAGCGGGTCCGGTTAAAGGCGGCTCTACACACATTGCGTTCGTGAAAGATCCTGATGGCTACATGATTGAGCTGATTCAGAACAAACAAGCAAGCGCAGGTCTAGAAGGTTAATTCCTTAACCTCTTTGCGAAGTTGGGTTTGAACGCCTGAAGAAATGAAAAAAGAAGCGAGCACTATGCTCGCTTCTTTTTTATCACTCTCCCCATAATCGATATTCTTTACTAGGGCTTGTTGATGTTTTGCGGTTGAATTTTGTTCGAGATAAAAGCGTTTTAATCGCGGCGAGGGAGAAGTAGCCTAGTCATTTTAAGCAAGTCTCCCTCAACAAAGAGAAAACGCTTTTTGCCGAACCCTTTGGGCAGCGTTTGCTGGTTATTAACGACTACGTTATCAACTTCTCTTACAAACAAACGACATATCAAAGCCTCATCCTTCCATATAAACCCAGCAACTCGCTGCAAAAACAAGCTCAAAAGGTCAACATGCCCTATATATTCTTAACAATCTCATTGATGAAACTTTACATGATAATGATTATCATTTAAATTGACCACCTATTGATTAATGAGGTAATACAATGATTAGCGAATGGGAAAAACACACGTTACTTGCCGATACTGCATTGCAGCTCGACGATCCTGTACGAAGTATTCTTCATTATCAGCAGGCTTTGAACTTAAGTGAAGAAATTACAGAACGCACCGATATTCAAGCCGATGAACGCTTACTGATCTCGGTGATTTCTTGCCACAATCTTGCTCAATTCTGGCGTTGGGCTGGCGACACTGAATACGAGCTCAAGTATCTTCAACTGGCTTCCGAAAAGGTACTCACACTGATCCCTCAGTGCCCTAATACTCAATGTTCAAGCTTTATCGATTCTATTGGTTGCTGTAAGAAAGCGCTGATCGATTTCATGAAACGCCACCCAAACCCTAAAATTGCCTCTATGGTGGAGAAGATCGATACCGCGACCAATTGTGAAATGATCGCCCGCTTCCGCTTGAATTAAACAAGTTCCGTTAAAACAACGACTCTAAATCTAAAACATAAAAAAGCCCGTCATCAAGACGGGCTTTGTCATTTCAAACGAGCAACTGTTTAGCTTAAACCTGTGTACGACCTAAAGAGATCACAACACGTCGGTTCTTGTCTTTACCAATTGGCGAGTTATTGTCTGCAATCGGACGACGCTTACCATAACCTTGTACTTGAATACGATCTTCTGGCAGGCCTAGGGATTTGAAGTATTCTCTTAACGATTCCGCTCTGCGCTCTGAAAGATTTTGGCTAATACCTTTGCTGTCGACAGAGTCGGTGTACGTTGCCACCAGCACAAGGTCGATGTCTTGGTTATAGCGAACGTAATCGGCAATCTGGCTCAGCCTTTTGCGCGACGACTTGTTCAGTTGATCGCTGTTGCGGTCGTAATGCAAAATAGTAAAAGAGATATCTTCAAAGCTGTAAGGCAGCAGGTTAGCAACACAGTCACTGAACACATTGTATTTTTCTTGGAATAGCACTGACGACAACGACACTTCGATACGTTGATCTCGGCTCTGCCACTCTTGGTAGCTGAATGTCGGATAACGCCCTTTCTCCAACTCACTCAAGATGCCCCAAGCTGTTTGACCGCCGACATAGCCGTCAAATTGCTGGAAGAACTTAATGGTTGTCATGCGATCAGCACTTTCACCCGGACGCCAAGGTGGCGGCATAGAGATCAAGCTTACATTGCGCGTCGCACCCATTGGGCGGCGCATTTTAAGCTCAAAGTCCAAAATGATTTTTTTACTCGCGCGAGATGAGAACTCAGCATCACCAAAGTTTGGAATTGGGTGAACCAAGCGACATTCTAGTGGCGTGTTGGCCACCATCTCCCACGTCGACTGTTGAGGAGATGCTCCGTAACGCTTTTCTTGTGCCATGACCGATGACGACACAAGTAGCGAAAATAGCATTGAACCTGTTATGAGTTGTTTCTTCATAAAGTGGAGTATCTCTTAAGCAATTCGTTTAACAATGCAGCCAATTGCCGCATTTTTCTCTCACGTTTAAATATGCAATTATCAAGCCGTAATGGGTTAGGTAATTTATGATTTATTGCCCTTCCCTAGTTTTTATCACTGCTATTATCTGCAATAATGCAGCCTTAATCACACTTATTTGGGCTAACATGACTGTAGAAAACGAAGCTCTGACCCTAAAAAAACGCTTTCGCGGCTATTTTCCAGTGGTCATCGACGTGGAAACCGCAGGGTTTAACGCTGAAACCGATGCATTATTAGAAATCTGTGCCATTACATTAAAAATGGATGAGAACGGAGATCTGCACCCTGCATCAACGCTTCATTTTCACATTGAGCCTTTTGAAGGCGCAAATATAGAGCAGGCAGCATTAGACTTTAACGGAATTAAAGACCCATTTAGCCCATTACGTGGTGCTGTGTCGGAACAAGAAGCCCTTAAAGAAATCTACAAGCTAGTGAGAAAAGAACAAAAAGCTTCAGATTGCAGTCGCGCAATCATGGTTGCTCACAACGCTACATTCGATTTGAACTTCGTTAATGCGGCAAGTGAGCGCTGTAAGCTTAAACGCGTCCCTTTCCATCCATTTGCTACTTTTGACACTGCAGCTCTTAGTGGTCTTGCCTACGGTCAAACCGTTTTGGCTAAAGCTTGCCGCACTGCAGGGATGGAATTTGACAACAAAGAAGCACACTCTGCTTTGTATGATACGCAAAAAACCACAGAGTTATTTTGCGGCATTGTAAACAAATGGAAAGCCCTTGGTGGTTGGCCTCTTGTTGACGAAGAATAAAAAATAGAGTCGGTAAACGTTCACTCGTATTGCCTTCATAAAAAACACAACATCCCGAGAATAATATGAATCCTGTTGTAATTTCAGTTTGCATCATGCTTGTTTTAGCTTTGATGCGCGTAAACGTAGTCGTTGCTCTGACGTTCAGTGCAATTATCGGTGGCGTAGCCTCTGGTATGAGCTTGAACGACGCAGTCGCGGCTTTCGAAAGTGGATTAGGCGGCGGTGCAACGATTGCACTTAGCTACGCTATGCTTGGTACATTCGCTGTTGCTATCTCACGTTCTGGTATCACAGATCTCCTTGCTCAAAGTGTTATCAAACGCATTCACGGCAAAGAGAACAGTGCAGCATCGACTGGTCTTAAATACGGAATGCTTGCGTCGTTGATCTTAGTGACCATGTCTTCGCAAAACGTGATTCCAGTACATATCGCCTTCATCCCAATCTTAATCCCACCTCTACTAGGCGTATTCGCAAAAATGAACCTAGACCGTCGTCTAGTTGCGTGTGTACTTACTTTTGGTCTGATTACGCCTTACATGGTGTTACCAATTGGTTTTGGCGGCATCTTCCTAAACAACATCCTGCTTAAAAACCTTCACGACAATGGTCTTGAAAACGTTGTAGCAAGCCAAGTACCTATGGCAATGTTGTTACCAGCAGCAGGCATGATCTTCGGTCTTCTTACTGCAGTATTCTTTACTTACCGTAAGCCTCGCCAATACAAAGAAACCTCTCACACGGTTGTTTCAACAGAAGTGAAAGAGATCAACAAGAAGCACATCCTAGTTGCAGCAGCGGGTATCGTAGCAGCGCTAACAGTTCAACTGTCGACGGGTTCTATGATCATCGGTGCTCTAGCGGGTTTCATGGTATTTACCTTCGGTGGCGTTATTGCTTGGAAAGAGACACAAGATGTTTTCACCAAGGGCGTTCACATGATGGCGATGATCGGTTTCATCATGATTGCAGCGGCAGGTTTCGCAGCAGTAATGAAGCAAACTGGTGGCGTTGAATCTTTGGTTGAAGCACTTTCAACAAGCATCGGCGACAACAAGCCTCTAGCAGCACTACTTATGCTAATTGTTGGTCTATTGGTTACTATGGGCATTGGTTCTTCGTTCTCTACGATTCCAATCCTTGCGACTATCTACGTTCCATTAGCAGCAGCATTTGGCTTCTCGCCAATGGCAACAATCGCTCTAGTAGGTACAGCTGCAGCACTTGGTGATGCGGGCTCTCCTGCTTCTGACTCAACATTAGGTCCAACGTCTGGTCTAAATGCTGATGGTCAACACGAGCACGTATGGGAAACCGTAGTACCGACGTTCCTGCACTACAACATCCCGCTGATCGTCTTCGGTTGGATTGCAGCCATGGTTCTGTAATTAGGTTCTGTAGTTAAAGAACCCTAAGCTAACTTTTATAAAGACCGCCTCGTGCGGTCTTTTTTGTATCTGGGATTCATTCCACTCTTCCTTCCTATCTTTTCAAACAAGCTAACCTTCTGAACCAACGTCACTTTCTATACATTATCCCGTGCGCATTGATATGCAACTTATGGCTATTCATTAAATTCACTTCTACACTTAAGTGTTTAATAAATAAGCCGCTAATTCATAGAGAATACCAATCACATTAAGTAAATGATCAGAAATAGCACAGGAAAAAGGTTCGAGAACAAGGCAGGTTTTTTTGGTAAGTAGTTATTCTACAATCAAAAATTCTAACGCAGTTATCGAGCGTTTTAACCAGCTAGGATGATTAGTTGTTTACTACGATTGGTGTAATAAAGCGGCAAGGCTCAATACGTCAGAAGGCTACTATATGGATATACTCGCCCGTTCGCGCTATCTCATCATTGATGACAGCAGTGTGATTCAAAGTGCAACACGCGCACTGCTTATCAAGCTAGGCGTACCGAACAATAATGTGATTAGTGCGTCTAATGCACAAAACGCGATTGAGGCATGCCGGGCACATCGGTTCGATATCTTATTGATTGACCACGATTTAGGTTCGGGAAGCAATGGCTTGCAGCTACTTGAGTTTTTGCAGCAAAAAGAATTGATTAGGCCACAAACGATTGTTTTTATCGTCACCGGCAATGACAGTCAAGACACCTTCTTTGGCTATGCTAACTTCGAACCTGATGGTTACTTGATTAAACCAATACGTGCCGATGACATCATCAAAAGAGTCACCTCAGCACTCTCTCGACAGCAATACTTTTCAACATTAGAGCAAGCCTATCTCAAGAATGGGCTCAACGCGGTAAAGCCGCTATTTGGTCAAGCTCCTGACCCGTCAACATTGAAAGATGCCATCATCTACATGGCGAACATTCTGATAAAGAATCAACACCTCGATGAAGCACAAGCCATGTTAAATGGGTTGTTGCAACTCCATGATTACTTGCCTGCCAAGGTTAAGCTGGTTGAAATCCATATCGCTCAACAGAATTATCACGACGCGCTAAGTCAGATAGATGACTTAATAGAAAACAACCCTCGCAATATCAAACTGCAGCAACTTAAGGTTAAGATCTGCTTAAATACTAGTGACTTCGAATCAGCCAACACGCTCATTGAACAAGTGCTCACAGTAAATGGCAGTAACATCGAACTGACCAACACCATGGTTTGGCTTCAGCTACTCGATAAGAACGTCGATCAGGCGACTCTTTATCTCAAATCGCTAGCCCAATTAGTCCCGCATTCGATCTGGGATTCACCGGGTAAGCGAGCACTCATCTTATGGGCGGACAGTTTAACCCTCTCTCAAAAAGAGTTAGCACTTTGGAAGCCTGAAGGAGCTTGGCAAAGGCTCTCTCATTCTGAAAAGTCATTCGCACTCAGTAAACCGTTACTGAAACTTTGTCGTACTTTGCAACTCATTCAACTCGATCAACGTGAAGCTGCGAAAGAGCGATTAGAAAGCATTTCGATGAACGAGTTCTCAGACAATGATGTTGAAGCCTTCTTCTTATTGGCATTGTGTTATCAAGCCTTGGGGCTACAGGACAAAGTTGATCAAACAAAACGTCAAATTGATGTTTATCTTAAAGCCGATAATACCAGCCTCGCCCTTTTGCAACGCATGGCTTTGCAGCAAGCAGACAATTTTGCATTACCCACACTAACCAAAGCCCCTCTGGCCGCCGTTAGTTGAGCATGCCGTCAAACCCAAGTGAGTACGTAAACGACAGGATGTCTTTATGCAGAACAATGCTTCAAAAACGAAAATCTGGTGTGTCGCCTTTTTATTGAGTTGCCTTTCACTGTTGATGTGGCCGCTGCACACTTTTGCTGACAATACACCACCAAACCTCAACGAATCCACATCAACTAACCAAGTGATTTTACGTGTAGGTCTGCCTTCATATGACATGGTTCCTTACAGCTATCAACATAAGACTCCCTCAGGAAACCTCGTATCCGAAGGGTTGTTGATCAGTATGTTAGATCAAGTCTCGGCTAATGCAGGCTTCAAGTACCAAATTGAACTGTATCCAACCTTTAGCGCCGTGCTCAGTGCATTTGAAAGAGGTGAGTTAGATCTGCTAGTCGGTGTCTCTTCAACTAAAGAGCGCCAAGAATACATGACCTTTAGTGAGCCTATGTTCTCCATAAGACGAGCGGTGATTACTCAAAATCGAAAAATAAACGATTTGGGTGAACTGGCAAGCGCGAACTTAGCATTGGAGAAAGGGTTTGCGCTTAATGATCTTCTTCCTAGCCTGCTTCCTGAGAGTCGAATTACAACACTAGACAGCACACAAGCGGCCTTCACTGCGATACAAGAAAATCGTGTCGATGCTTATATTGGCGATGCGCTTGCCCTTTCTGCACTGCTACGTGAACAGCCTCGAGACTCACTGACATTATCTGTACTTCCCGACCTACCCGCTGATCACTTGCACTTTGCCGTCAAAAAAGGAACCCACAAACTACTTAGTCGAATCAATTTCGCTTTAGAGGACATCAAGCAAGGTTCGCTGCAGTCGATTTACAATCAATGGCTTGCTCCGTCTCAACACTCGATGTTGCTCGATTACGGAACATTGAATTTAACTCAAGACGAAAAGAACTGGCTTAATAGCAACCCAAACATCCCTACTGGCACACACGCCAATTGGTACCCTTACGATTTCACTAACAAGCAACAGCAACACTCTGGACTATCTGCTGATGTGTTGAATCTAATAAGCAATGTGCTTGGCGTATCATTCGAAAGTACCACTTACCTAACACCCGAAGCCGCAGAGGTCGCGTTCAATAATGGTGAGACTATGGTGTTGACCAACATCACACCAACCACAGATAAAGCTCGATACATGGACTTCACTCAAGCCTACAGCTCTGAACCATGGGTGCTTTTAAGTCGCTCTGATCGATTAGGCAACTTTGCGCCAAGTGGAACCGAAGCCATCGCTGTGATTGAAAACTCTGGAGGTACAACGGTACTCCCTTCTCTCTGCCTGACTTGCCAAGCCGTCTCTTACATTAATCATGTCAGCGCTTTTCAAGCATTACAAAAAGACGAAATCAGTTTTGTGCTCGCCTCGCTTCATCGTGCAGCCCCGCTATTGCACCAAGACTACGTTGGGCAATTTAAAATCACCGGCACCATCAACGAACAAAACAGCGCACCGCTGGCTCTCGCCGTTAACTTCCGCCACCCCATGCTGCTGAGCATTCTCAACAAAGCCATTAGTGCGCTTCCTGCCAATGAATTAGAACGCTTGGAGAACAAATGGCTGACCTATGAATATCAAGAAGGCTTGTCGCCACGTGAAGTGGCTAAATGGTCTGCGATCATTGGCGTTGGAATCTTTGTGGTCATCTTCGTGATCGTATTTTGGAACCGCAAAATGGCGGCTGAAATCGAGCAGCGAAAGGTCGCCGAGCAGAGAGCAAAAGCAGCAGAAGCCCATTTGAAAACGCTGGCCGACAACATTGATGGGGTTGTGCTTAAACACATTCAAACACACCCTCAACAGCCTTTAGATATGCGGTTTAGCTTCGTCAGTGCAGGTGTAGCCGATATGTTCGGCTTATCTGTTGATAGCGTAAAAGAGCATCCTCAACGTCTTTTTGAGCTTATCTCGAAGGATGGCTTGCCACAGTTTAAAACCAGCATGCTCGATGCCATTGAATCTGGGCATTGGGAAAATGAACAGCAAGTGCAGTTAGAATCAGGTGAAGCGAAATGGGTGAAATTTAATAGCCAAGTATCGAGCGGCCAAACCATTGAATGGAATACGGTGATCACAGACATCACCTTGCTGAAAAAACAGCAGCAAGCTTTAGATAATGCACGTCAAAAAGCAGAAAGTGCGACGGCCGCTAAGTCGCAATTCTTAGCGACCATTAGCCACGAAGTTCGCACCCCAATCAGTGGGATCTTGGGGCTGTTGGAGTTAATGCAGGAACATCAGCTGAGTGAGGAGTTACTGAACTTACACGGAGGATTAAATCAGTCGGCTCGTAATTTACTGCACATCGTCAACGATGTACTCGATTACTCAAAAATTGAAGCAGGTAAACTAGAGCTTAGCCCGACTGAAATTGAGCTTGGCAAGGTACTCGCGCGTATCGTGCAACCGCAATCTATTCATGCACAGCAAAAAGGCTTGGCCTTCCACTATTGGCAAGACCCAAACCTCGCTCAGTGGTTGTTCGCAGACGATATACGACTCCATCAGATTCTCAACAACTTCCTCAATAATGCAATTAAGTTCACCGAACACGGCACTATTTCGTTACATGTCGATGTAATGGAACAGAACGAACATCAGCAGAGAATTAGCCTCACCGTTTCAGACACGGGCATTGGCATCCCGAAAGACAGACAACAAAGTTTATTCCAGCCTTTTGAACAAGCTGACAAAACCACCAGCCGCCGCTTTGGTGGCACAGGGCTTGGACTGTCTATCGCTTTGAAGTTAATTGAACAGATGGATGGCAATATAGAACTGTCGAGTGAAGAAGGAAAAGGCAGCCACTTTACGGTTACCGTTACCCTCCCGACTTGTACTCCTGAACATGCGGCTAGCAATGCTTTGGCTCTATCAAAAACGCTGATTTGCACTTCGGAAACTGAGAACCCTATTGAGCTAGATGTCGGTAATCACTCACACGAGGTATATGTTGTCGGCTACGTTCTGCAGCAAGAAGAGCTGTGTCGATATCTGAAACACTTCGGCCTTGAACCAAAAGTTCTGCACATTAATCAAAAGCACCTACTCAAAGAGATGGTCATCAAACATCAGCCAAAACACATCTTTGTGGCGATGTCTGTATGGCAACAACTGGCGATTACCGATGCTTGGATTCAACAACATACGAGCTCAACACGTTTCACTGTGATCAACCAAAACCCAATGCTCTCACCTGAGCCTTTAGGGAACTCTTGGTGCTTGTCGGTGAATCCGCTGCTACCCGATAACCTTGTGCATGTTCTAACGAAACCCGTCAGTCACGACAATCTAATCTCGCCACTCAACAGCGAAACTAGAGCGCCTATCGCTAAAGAGACTCGCGAACAAGCAGAGAGCAATGGCAGGCTGATTCTGGTCGCGGAAGATCATCCCATCAATCAACAAGTGATCGCTAAGCAGCTTGAGAGTATTGGTGTCCACGCCGATATTGTCGATAACGGATTACTCGCCCTCAATGCCTTAAAAGATAAGCGTTATGGGCTACTTCTTACCGATTGCCATATGCCTGAGATGGATGGGTATACGCTCGCGTCGAGCATTCGTCAGATAGAGCAACGCAGCGAGGAGCTCGATCAAGAAACTCAAAGGTTGCCTATTGTCGCGTTAACAGCAAATGCTGTACAAGGTGAGGATGCAAACTGTTATGCACACGGCATGGATGACTTCTTAGTTAAGCCAGTGTCCATTAAGCAAATGAAGCTGACCATTGAGAAGTGGTTGCCCGCTATAAATGACTCCTTCCCAGCGCCTGAAAACGATATTTCTGATGCAGAAAACCCAAGCTCGCACAGTCAGGACAAAGGCTCGTTGTCAAATCCTTTAGCTGAGGACCAAGAAGCCAATGAGTTTTCGATGTTGTTCCAAGACATTGAACAGAGCTTTGCGGAAGTGGAGGACAGTAACCCATCAGAGCCTAGCCAAAAGGTTACTCCTACTAGC
Organism: Vibrio sp. 10N.261.46.A3; assembly: GCF_041472995.1. Taxonomy (NCBI): domain Bacteria; kingdom Pseudomonadati; phylum Pseudomonadota; class Gammaproteobacteria; order Vibrionales; family Vibrionaceae; genus Vibrio; species Vibrio sp. 10N.261.46.A3. Next base: position 80,619 of record NZ_JBFRRH010000095.1, read on the forward strand.
CCTCAAGACTCGTTCCAAAATGCCAACAATCAGGTTATCGACTACGCCGCGCTCTACGATCTATTTGAAGATCACGAGGTGGTAATGATCTTACTCGATGAGTTTGCCGCAAGCTTTATTGAAGATAATGAACGGATAAAAACATATTGGGCGAGCAGGGAATATAAGGAACTAAAAACCACAGCGCACCGACTTAAAGGCGCAGCGAAAATGGTCGCATGTGACATGATTGCCTCGCCGCTAGCCAACATTGAGGCACAGGCAAATGATCTGGTTATCGAAGCGATTAGCCTGGAGCAAGTCCAATCAAAAATTGAAGCGTCAATCGAGGAAGTGAATTCGACATTTGAACGATTTACTGAGGAAATAAACCAACTACGTCAGACAAAAGAAAAGGCTTACTCTTATGAGTAAGCCTTTGAAATAATTGCGAATAAATATAACTTTCGCTGAATTATGCAGCGGGAGCATTACTCACTAGAATTTCGCGAATAGACTTAAGCGTTGCTTCTGTTGAATGATAATCCAATTCAACTTCACTAAAGATGCCGTTCACTTCAAGCATTAAGGTTGGGTAAGAAAATACACCCATCGCTTCTTTAAAGCCTAGCTGGTCATCTAACTCACTTTCCAATAACTTGCTAGAAAGGTCATTTTCAAACTGTTGAACATTCATGCCTAGCTCTTCAGCCAACTGCAAATGCGTATCTTGGCTATGAGGCAGCATCGCACGAAGGTAGTAAGCATGTTGAATCGCTTCAAGCATCGCCTCGTAGTGGTCTTGAAAACCAGCGGCAATCACAGCACGGCACGCAGGGTAAGTACTGCGGACGGGTTGGCACTCAGTCCAAAACTCATGATTAAACTCAGTACCTAGCTTAGCTTCGATCTGCTTCCAGATCGCTTGCAGCTTGCCTTTCATCTCTTCTGACATTGGCTCATCAGAATCCGGGGCCAAACCACCCACTACATAGTTAAACTCAATGCTCGCAGGCAATTGTTGTTTCAATAACTCAAGTGTTGGCTTGTAACCCCAACACCAGCTGCACATTGGATCATGCACATAATGAAGTTTTACGTTCATTGTTCATTCCTTATCGAGTCAATGATTCGATCAATTCAAACAAAAAAGGAGCCTGATTAAGGCCCCTCATTTTAACTATTCAGCGCAAAGGCTAGAACTTATTCAGCGTCATCGCCAGCAACTTTAGCCGCTGCTTCTTTAACGATTGGCTGAAGTTCACCTTTTTGGAACATCTCAAGAATGATGTCACAACCACCGATTAGCTCACCTTCAACCCAAAGTTGTGGGAAAGTAGGCCATTGTGCGTAAGCAGGAAGCTCTGCACGGATATCAGGGTTTTGTAGGATATCTACGTAAGCAAATTTTTCGCCACATGCCATTAGAGCTTGAGACGCTTGAGAAGAGAAACCACAGCTAGGTAGCTTAGGAGAACCTTTCATGTACAGTAGAATAGTGTTTTCTTCAATTTGCTGTTTGATTTTATCGATAGTTTCCATTGCTTCCTCGTTAATGGATTACGGCTTTTATTGCCTTTATTCTACCCCAAACTAAAAGAATAAAAACCATATAAAAAAAGCGGTTAACAAGCTAAGCTAACAATTCACACAAAAGTAATGAAATAAGCTTTTAATAAAGTAAAAACTTGCTAAACTATATCGCAAGTCAGCAAATTGACCATGGTTGGCTGTATAGCGAGCCATGAATAATAATATCACTGGAAGCAATCGAAAGAGTTAACTCTTTCATATCAATGGAGAATTGAGCAATGGCATTTGAACTACCGGCTCTTCCTTACGCGAAAGACGCGCTAGAACCACACATCTCAGCAGAAACGCTAGATTTCCACCACGGTAAGCACCACAACACTTACGTTGTTAAGCTAAACGGTCTTATCCCAGGTACTGAGTTTGAAGGCAAAACACTAGAAGAGATCGTTAAGACTTCTACTGGTGGTGTTTTCAATAACGCTGCTCAAATCTGGAACCACACGTTCTACTGGCACTGTCTTGCTCCTAAAGCAGGCGGCGAACCAACTGGCGCTGTTGCAGAAGCTATCAACGCTGCATTCGGTTCTTTCGAAGAATTCAAAGCGAAATTCACTGATTCAGCAATCAACAACTTCGGTTCTTCTTGGACTTGGTTAGTTAAGAAAGCTGACGGTTCTCTAGACATCGTTAACACTTCTAACGCTGCTACTCCTCTAACAGAAGAAGGTGTTACTCCACTTCTAACTGTTGACCTATGGGAACACGCTTACTACATCGATTTCCGCAATGTTCGCCCTGACTACATGGCTGCATTCTGGAACCTAGTAAACTGGTCTTTCGTAGAAGAGAACCTAGCTAAGTAATTATTGCTTACGCTGCGCTATTTATAGCGAGTTATCTATTGAAAGCTCATGCCCCGGCGTGAGCTTTTTTGTATCTGTCGTATTCCACAAAATCTAGGCATTTCGCAATAAGCTCGCCAATAGCGCTTACTTCTCGCCCTATTGATAGCTTTCTTCCCTACCCTGCATAAATTCTCTATTTGCCTGTAATTAAACACTAAAGTTTGCCGACTCCATGCCGTTAAAGGTGTATCCAAGAGAGGCAGCATGCAAATACATACTTTAGACAAAGCAGGAATCATCAACGAACTGAAGTTCGGCATCGGGATCAGCCAAGCGGTTGAGCAAGGTCGCCGTGCAGATTTCGCGTTGCTGTTATCTATGTTTTCTAATGATGTCCGTGATTGCACGCCAATTGACACCATTGAAATCACAGAGACAAATGAAGATCGCCTGCGCAAACAATTTGGCGTAGCAGAGCCTCAACAACTGCGTTCAAACCAATCGTCGTATGAGATTTCTGCACAGCAATCTAATCATTTTCATCAAGCTAGCCTTGCTAGCGCCAAGCTCAGCCATTACTTGAAACCCGAAGCGCTTGCCTTCATGCCTGAAGATACGGCCGACTTACCCGAAGAGGTTTACCAGAACCTTTCTGGTCATGACCGACGCAAACTTGCCAACAAGCATTTACCTGATTTGCCACATGCCACGCTCTACAATGAGCTAACCTCCGCGCAACGTCAGTATCAAATTCAAGCTCAAGTATAGCGGTCTCCTACCTTTCCCTTTTTCGCTGTCTCTCCACAGCTCTTCCTCGACTAACTCGCACACTTCAAAGTATTCACATGAATGATATGAACCACTAGCCTTAGGCAACCTAAAAACACCTGATGTCGGTTACCGCTTGAAGTTACTACAAAATGTGACGTGCCACTAAGTTCATAAAAACTTATTAATTGGCACACCTTAGTTTGAACCAATTCACACCCATTGTATAAATTTTAACCCATCCTTATCCGACATGGACGATTTGTTTAGGTACTGGGATGGAAATAAAAAGCTCAATCATATTGGTGACATCTGCCGGCTCGCGACTGGGAGGGACGATTGCGAACCACTTTGTTAACCTTGGAGCCACCGTCATCCTTTGTGATAAAGACACGGAAGCACTTAAAGCGACGTATCTACAGTGTGCCCGCTTTTCTGACTCTGTTTACCACTACACGCTCAAAGGAAATGACAGCCAAGCGATCCTCAGCGTATATGATTTTATTCAAACTACCTTCAACACGACACCCGATGTGTTGGTCAATAACTGGATAAGCTCCCCAATGCCTAGCCTAATTGGCGATCAACCTGTGAGTAGCTTTATTAATGATCTCTCATCGATGGCATCGACCCTGTTCGCATTTGGGCAAATCAGTGCTGAGAGATTGCGAGAGGAAGATAAAGAAGGCGTGATTGTGAATGTGATATCTCATGATGACTTTCACGATGTGTCCGGCTTAGAGAGCGCAAACTCAATGATCACTGGCTTTACCCATAGTTGGGCGAAAGAGCTGACTCCCTTTGGTATTCGAGTCGGTGGCGTTGTTCCCGCCGTTCATAACTCCGATGGCAAGCTCAACCGATGTCACTGGGCGCAGCTGCAAGACGAGCTGACCAGAACAACCGAATACATTGTCTCGAATGACTACTTCAGTGGGCGAGTTGTCGCGGCAGAGGTTTAACTCTCTACTCCAAGTGAACATGGCTGACTCGACTCAAATCGAGTAGCAGAGCAATTGCCTTTCAATCCGTTTTACAAACGAACCAAACATAAAAAAAGCCCCAGTCTCTCGACTGGGGCTTTCATCTTTTCCCGATAGATAAGTATCGTGCTAGCGAAAACTTATCTCAAAACTAATGCTTACTTATTATGCGTTAGCTTTTTCTTTTTTAGCTTTTGGCGCTTTCGCTTCAGCTGGCTTTTGGTCTGCTTTCTTAAGGATAACTGTAGTACCTTCGAAAGTTTCGCCTTCAACGTATGGTTGGCCGAAGTAAGAAGTTGTTAGAACTTCTTTTAGCTCAGTGATTAGAGGGTAACGTGGGTTAGCACCTGTACACTGGTCATCGAACGCTTCAACAGCTAGCTCGTCTAGTTTAGCGATGAAGTCAGACTCGTTAACACCCGCAGCTTGGATAGATAGTGGGATGTCTAGGTCAACTTTAAGCTCTTCTAACCAAGTCAGTAGACGTTCAATCTTCTGAGCAGTACGGTCACCAGCTTGGCTTAGGCCTAGGTGGTCAGCAACTTCAGCGTAACGACGACGTGCTTGTGGACGGTCGTACTGAGAGAATGCAGTCTGCTTAGTTGGGTTATCGTTCGCGTTGTAACGTACAACGTTTGAGATAAGTAGTGCGTTAGCAAGACCGTGTGGTAGGTGGAACTCAGCACCAATTTTGTGAGCCATTGAGTGACACACACCTAGGAATGCGTTCGCAAATGCTACACCAGCGATAGTTGCTGCGTTGTGTACTTTCTCACGAGCGATTGGGTCAGCCGCACCATTTTTGTAGCTTGATGGTAGGTATTCTTTAAGCATCTTAAGAGCTTGAAGAGCTTGACCGTCTGAGTACTCGTTCGCTAGAACAGATACGTAAGCTTCAAGAGCGTGAGTTACTGCATCGTAACCACCGAACGCTGTTAGAGACTTAGGCATGTTCATAACTAGGTTCGCATCAACGATAGCCATGTTTGGCGTGATTTCGTAATCAGCTAGTGGGTATTTAGCACCAGTCTTGTCGTCTGTAACAACAGCGAATGGAGTAACCTCTGAACCTGTACCTGAAGTTGTAGTGATACATACAAGCTCAGCTTTTTGACCCATTTTAGGGAACTTGTAGATACGTTTACGGATGTCCATAAAGCGCATTGCTAGTTCTTCGAAGTGAGTTTCTGGGTGCTCGTACATAACCCACATGATCTTAGCAGCATCCATTGGAGAACCGCCACCTAGAGCAAGGATTACGTCAGGTTGGAAGCTCTTCATTGCTTCAGCGCCTTTCTCAACAACAGATAGCGTTGGATCCGCTTCTACGTCGAAGAAAGTTTGAACTTCGATGCCTTGTGCTTTAAGCAGGCTAACTACGTCATCTGCGTAACCGTTGTTGAATAGGAAACGGTCAGTTACTAGGAATGCGCGTTTCTTACCTTCTAAGTCGCTCATTGCGATTGGAAGGCTACCACGACGGAAGTAGATAGACTTAGGTAGTTTGTGCCACAACATGTTTTCAGCTCGCTTCGCTACAGTTTTCTTGTTGATAAGGTGCTTAGGACCTACGTTCTCAGAGATAGAGTTACCACCCCATGAACCACAACCTAGAGTTAGAGAAGGTGCAACGTTGAAGTTGTACAGGTCACCGATACCACCGTGAGTAGTCGGGATGTTGATTAGGATACGAGCAGTCTTCATCTTGTCACCGAAGTAACGGATGCGGTCTGCGTTAGTATCTTGGTTAGTGTAAAGACCAGATGTGTGACCGATACCACCGATTTCAACCATAGTTACCGCTTGAGCAACTGCGTCTTCGAAGTCGTCTGCGCGGAATAGACCTAGAGTTGGAGATAGTTTCTCGTGAGCGAATTCGTCATCGTAAGAAACTTTACCAAGACCTTCACCTACAAGTACTTTTGTATCAGCAGGAACTTTAACACCCGCCATTTCAGCGATTGCTGGAGCAGGTTGACCTACGATTTTAGCGTTTAGGTTGCCGTCGATAAGCAGAACTTTACGTACTTTATCAGCGTCAGCTTTAGATAGAACGTGAGCTTTGTGAGAAGCGAAACGCTCTTTCACTTCGTCGTATACTTCACCAACTACGATTGCAGCTTGCTCAGAAGCACATACTACGCCGTTATCGAAAGTCTTAGACATAAGGATAGATGCTACAGCACGTTTGATGTCAGCTGTTTCATCGATAACTACAGGAACGTTACCAGCACCAACACCGATAGCAGGCTTACCAGAAGAGTATGCTGCTTTAACCATGCCTGGACCACCAGTAGCAAGGATAAGTGCGATACCGTCGTGCTTCATAAGCGCGTTAGAAAGCTCTACAGATGGTTGGTCGATCCAACCGATGATGTCTCTTGGAGCACCAGCTGCAACAGCTGCGTCTAGAACTAGTTTCGCTGCGTCGTTAGTTGAGTTCTTTGCACGTGGGTGTGGCGAGAAGATGATGCCGTTACGTGTCTTAAGAGAAATTAGAGATTTGAAGATTGCTGTAGAAGTTGGGTTCGTTGTTGGAACGATACCACAGATGATACCTACAGGCTCAGCGATAGTCATTGTGCCTAGGTTGTCATCTTCTTCTAAGATGCCACATGTTTTTTCGTCTTTGTATTTGTTGTAGATAAATTCAGATGCAAAGTGGTTTTTGATAACCTTATCTTCAACAATACCCATTCCAGATTCAGCAACTGCTTGTTGAGCAAGTGGAATACGAGCGTGGTTAGCAGCAAGAGAAGCTGCGCGGAAGATTGCGTCTACTTTCTCTTGAGAGAATGTTGCAAACTCTTCTTGTGCTGCTTTAACGCGAGCTACTAGAGCATCAAGTTCCGCTAAGTTAGTTACAGGCATGGTGGATCTCCTAAAATAATAAATATTAAAAACTTTTTATTAAATTCGCTGCTTGCTTTTAACCTTAAACATCAGCGTTCTTAGTAAATTGCTTTCAGGGCTGAGTATATTATTTCACAGTGTGAAAAAAATTGACCCAGATCAGTTACCCAAAAAGAATTAACCAGAAAGTAGTAAGGCAATCGCAAAAATGAACTTAAGAGCATGATTTATATGGATTAAACTCACACTTTTCGTTCGCGCAAAAAACAAGCAAACAGGCAACTTTTTTCTACATAGCGTAATAAACTGTAAAAAAGTTTCATTTTTAGTCCGTTAAATTACATGTATTACATGTATACAGCTATATTCGTGCTACTGAGAGTATATCCATACCGTTGCACGGGCTAGATTCTGACATAATTTTTATTAATTTCGTGCGTCGGTTAACAGTTACTCAATAATAAATTACAAAATGAAACACTACCAACTAGCTTGCAACAGGCTTATACCGAATCAACTTGA
>NZ_JBFRRH010000096.1:0-640 GCF_041472995.1 Vibrio sp. 10N.261.46.A3
CAGAGCCAAAGGTAGCACTACCTTCGGGCACTCAAGCCCAAAATAGTGAGGCTAAAGCATTGAGTGCTATGTTTGGGGCTTCTATGAGTGAAAATATAAATATTGAAGTTACTTCTTCATCTGGTTTGACTCCTACTGCTGGGCAGAATAAGGAGTCAGTATCAGATCGCAACTTGCCAGGTTACGAAGTTAAAAGTCAACAGGTATTGGAAAGTGCCATAGTGAAATCAAAGAGTAATCTTGCAAGCACTTATTCTTCTAGGCAAGAGCGTATATCAAGTAGCTTATTAGAACGTGAGATAGCCAGTGAATCTGGGCGCATAGATCAAGACATAGCGAGCTTGTTTAATGACTTAAAGAAAGATATACGTCAGATTATTATAGCTTATCAATTGCGTAAACGTCCTATCAAGGTTACCTTGCACCTCACACAAGGAGTAATAGATGAAATTAGAGTACTAGATGTGCCTGAGACATTTGTTCGTGAAGTTCAATCACTGTTGTTAGGACATCGTATTTCTATAGAATATACAGGAGTAAAAAACCACGTTCTTCTTGTTAATTAAAAACCGTCCCCCAGATGAAACGCAACACGTTAACTCCTAATGAAGGCTAAGTGATTTAAAGGGTAAGCGTCTAC
>NZ_JBFRRH010000097.1:0-1037 GCF_041472995.1 Vibrio sp. 10N.261.46.A3
TATAATGATCTTGCCGTGGTGCCGTTATGGTAAATACACACGATGATATTGACACGCGAAACGTTGCGGGTTACAGTCGACCTGTTGCAAATACCGTCCACTATGTGAAGTGAGTAGACAAAATATATTCAATAGATTGGTACGCGTTCTTTGATAACAATAAAAACATTAAAAGGAATATCAAATGGATATCAATCACTTATTAAATATATATAACAAATGTCTATGGAGGGCTTCACATTGGCTATTAAAAGTTTTTCTCACAAAGGACTTAAAAACTTCTACTTTAACGGAACTAAAAGTGGCTTAAATACAAACCACATCGACAGCATTGGCTATATACTTGATGCTGTCGAAGCATCGCACCATCCTCAAGACTTGAAAGCAATTTATGGTAACAAGTTCTCTGAGAAAAAAGGGGCTGGTAAAGGGGTTTATAGCATCGAGGTTAATGGAAACTGGCGAATAACCTTTCAAATACAAGATGAAGGTGCCGTTTTTCTTGATTATGTCGATTATCACGGGAAAAAAATAAAAGCCCGATAGCAGCCCACTAGAATCTGAGGTCACAATACATGCGACCTCAGCCTACCTAGTCAAATGCAGGTAGGCTTTAGGAGAATGGCAATGAAAATGACGAGAAAACCATCACATCCGGGGAAGTTCTTTAAACACACTATTCTGGATGATAGAGGCATATCAATTACTGAGGCAGCAGTAAATTTAGGTGTTACAAGAAAAGCACTAAGCGAGTTTGTTAATGGTAAAGCCAAGTGCTCACATGCAATGGCTAGGCGTTTAGCTGAAGTAACAGGAACTGGTGTTGGAATTTGGATCATGATGCAAGCAAAACTAGATACTTGGGAGGCTGAAAATATGGAAATAGAAACGCCTACTATCCCATTTAAAACGCAGCTTCAAGCTTGAGCAAAAAACATTCCTACCCAATTTAATAGCAATATTCCATAACGTAAATGGCTCCCGATTGGGAGCCATTCTTGTATCTAAATCTGGGTTCGCACTAAGTGCAGTTACGT
>NZ_JBFRRH010000098.1:0-24651 GCF_041472995.1 Vibrio sp. 10N.261.46.A3
TTTTATATTTGATCAACTGTACGCGAAGCAAGACAAGAAGAAGTTCAAATCAATAGACAAAGAAACGCAGAATCTACTTAAACGTTATGCGTGGCCAGGCAACGTGCGTCAGTTGCAAAACATCATCCGTAACATCGTGGTGTTGAACAATGAAACGAGCGTGACTAAAGACATGTTACCGCCTCCGATTAATAAAGTAGATGCAGCTCCAACATCTAAATCAGTGACACCAATTCGAGTAACTGCGCCCCAACCTGCTGTTGTTGAAGCACCAGAAGCTAAGCTGCCACCGATTACTCCGGAAGAGTTGGAACAATCGTCAGTTTCTCAAACTCACAACGAGCCGATGACGCCTGCATTTACCACAAGCGAAGGTGCTATTCGCCCAATGTGGCAAATAGAACGTGAAGCCATTCAACATGCTATCAATCATTGCGATGGGAATGTGTTAAACGCTGCTGTGCTGTTAGAACTTAGCCCTTCTACTGTTTATCGTAAGAAACAGGCTTGGGAATCGGAAGATGAGTACAATCAAGCCTAACCAAGGTGTACTCGACGTAAACCTTCATGAGATTTGGCTGTTGATCGACAGCCAAACTTTTGGAGGCATAGAAACGCATGTTTTAGAATTGGCACAAGGCCTGATATCGGAAAGCGCTAAGTATGCAGAGGCTGTTCGAATCGTTCTTTTGACTAAGTTTAATCCTGAAGCGATCATCGTTGAAAAGTTGGATGCCCTGAACATCCCTTATAATTACCTCTCTGATTTAGCCTCATGTTCTGCAGATTCAAATAGTAATAGCGCGACACAGCTTAAACGTGCCGTTCAACATTATCAGCCAAGGCTTGTCCATGCTCATGGTTATAAAGCCAGTTTGGTCAGCAAGTTAATCAAGCTCCCACCTCGTTTCAACAACACAAAGCAAATCACCACTTATCACGCGGGTGAAACCCCAACAGGCAAAGTATGGCTTTATGACTGGCTCGACCGTTACAGCAGCTTTCTTTCTGATCAGTCGCTCGTGGTCAGTGAGAAGATTAAAGCGAAGGTACCGAGCAAGACCTATCAATTGAATAACTTTGTTAAAGTGCCAACCGGGTTAACAAGCTCCCCTTCATCAATCCCATTCCATGTTGGTTTTGTGGGGCGATTGAGCCATGAAAAAGCGCCGGATCGATTTGTCGCATTAGCCAAACAGTTTCCTGGTGTTCGGTTTGAGCTTTTTGGTGACGGACCAGAAATGGACGTCTTAGTTAAATCGCAGCCTGATAATGTGACCTTTCATGGGCATCAGACCAATATGGATGACGTCTGGAGCCAAATCGATCTGTTAATCATACCTTCTCGCTATGAAGGCTTACCTATGGCGGCATTAGAAGCCATGATTCGTGGCATTCCCGTTCTCGCCACCTCAGTTGGTAACTTGCCTCAACTCATCGATCATCAAGTTAATGGCTACCTCGCCAATTCAGAGGCCGAGCTACAACAGTTTTTATCTTTGTGGATGTCATTGACGAGCGAGCAACGTGACTCTCTCAAGAGTAACGCGATAAAAACCGTCAAAAATCAATACTCTCCACAAGCTGTTGTCCCGCAGTTGTTGGAAATCTATCAACTCGACCGTTAATACTCGTCTTAGTAGTTAACTGGTTATTTGGGCTTGATGATTTAAGTGCTTTAGTCAGTTTTATACTGATTCTCAAAATGACAACACTCACCTCAAGGCTAAGCCTTCACTTAATAATCCAACAGTAAATCAGTTAGTTAAACAAAATGCATAACTGGCACTCACTTTGCAATCTTTAACATCAGGCGTAACTACGTCTTAAAAGATTGCGAGCCGAGTCATAAAGAGTTTATTCGCCAATAGAGGTCACAATGGTCAACCCTGAAGCCAATAGATTGCCAGTCATCATCACGATCAGCACCTTGTGTGTTGGACTTGGTGTTGTTTGGTACTTTGTGCCTCATCCCGCTGTCATTGTGGCGCTCGCTCTTGTGCCATTGGCCGGGTTATTCGTGTTAAACAAAACATTCTGGTTAGTTCTATTGTTCGTTGTCTTTTCATTTTTCCGAATTCACGAAGCCGTACCTCAGCTCTATTCGTTAAAAATACCGCTGATGCTTTCACTAGGAGCACTGTCAGCTTTGCTCTGGCATGCATTAATCAGTAAAGAGCTTAAAATCTTCTGGCACCCTTGTTTAAATTGGCTCGCCATATTTTGGGTATTGGTTTTCATTGGTATTATCTTCGCGTCCAACAGGCCAATAGCACTGGCAGAATTCAAGGGTGTTTATTGGAAAATTATCGTGATGACGCTTGCGATTACTTGGCTAGTAAATACCACTGAAAATCTCGCAAAAACCGCGATGACGATTATCTACGCTGGCGCTTTAGTCAGCTATATTGCCGTGGACAACTCAGTAAATGGCATTGGACTTGTTGAAGGCTCACGTGTGACTATTGGCCGCGATTTTGGTTCTATGTTAGGCGACCCGAACGACCTAGCACTGGTACTGATGTTCCCACTCGCCTTTACGATAAGCCAAGCCACCACGACTGGCATCTCACGCTCCAAACGTTTAATCAGTGCCTTAGTTTGTTTGTTACTGCTCGCCGCCATTATTGCTACTCAAAGCCGTGGCGGACTACTGGGGTGTATTGCGGTGATTGGTATTTTTGCGTGGAAGCTAGTGCGCTCTAAAGTCCTGTTAATCTCGGTAGGAACTGTCGCGGCCGTGGTGCTCTACTTGGTTGCTGGGATCTCAGACAGATCTTCTGGTGGTGCCGCTGAACAAGGTATCGATGAATCTGCAATGGGTCGAATCTATGCTTGGGAAGCAGCAATAAAAATGGCAGTTGAGAATCCTCTGACTGGCGTAGGGTTGAACAACTTCTTCTCGAACTACTTCTTTTATAGTTCGCACTGGGACGGACTGAATCACGCCGTTCACAGTACTTGGTTTGGTGTGTTGGCGGAAACAGGCTTTATTGGTCTGATCATTTTTGTCTGCCTTATCGTTTCTTTGATCAAAACCTCTCGCTCTACGTTAGCAAGATTAAAAAACTCGACAACAGAAATCGCACCCGAACTCAATGCGGTCGCCTATGCGATCTATGCAGGTCTGATTGGCACCATCGTGTCGGGTACATTTTTGACTCAAGGCTTTAACTGGCCGATTTATATCCTCGCAGCACTCACAGTTTGCGTCTCAAACGTATCTCAAACTGCCTGTCAAAATGAGAAAACCTAAAAGCCACATTCTAAATCATTGAAAGTATTGCATTTATTAAATGGCACAGTATATGAAAGTACTTCTATATAACAAAATAGAGGATTTTCATTATGACGTCAGTATCTATACATCAATTCAAACATTGGCTTAAGTTTCATCCTAATTCTCGAATTAGAAATGTGTTTTTCATTTTGAAAAACATCAGAAGCGCAGAGCTACCTACCCCTCAAATACTTAATCGTTGCCTATATCAAGCGCACAAGCTAGTGGTGAATTTGGTTTCTGGCTTTACTCGATTCTTCTACTGGACACCGGCTTTCAAAGGTCGTGTGGCTCAATGTGGCAAGCGCCTGTATCTGTATGGTGGACTGCCTTTCGTCAGCGGTCCGGTACAAATTTCGATTGGCGATAACTGCCGTATCTCTGGCCACACGACATTCTCTGGTTGTACTCAGCCACTTGAAGGCTTGGAACACCCACTATTGTCGATTGGTAACAACGTCGACATTGGTTGGCAGTCGACTATCGCTGTTGGCGGTAAAGTGGTTATCTCTGACAACGTACGAATCGCAGGCGGCGCTTTCCTATTTGGATACTCTGGACACCCGCTTGATGCAAAACGTCGAGCGTTAGGTGAAGGTGATGATCCTCAGCAAATCGGTGACATCATTCTTGAACCCGATGTTTGGCTGGGCACTAATGTGACGGTTAAAGGTGGCGTAACCATCGGCGAAGGTGCCGTTATAGCCGCAGGCAGCGTAGTAACAAAGAATATCCCGGCCTTTGCAATCGCAGGCGGTAACCCAGCTCGAGTTGTCGGTCACATTAAACCCGTTGAAGTGACAGAATCCGATATGTTCGATTCGTTAGAGACTCATGGAGGTGACCATGCGTGATTTAATCGTATTTGGTGAAGACTTTGGTGGCCTACCTTCATCGACTCAACATTTAGTTCGTCACCTGGCTAAGCAACACAAAGTCTTATGGGTCAACTCTATTGGCTTAAGACAACCTAAGCTGTCCGCCAAAGATGTAAGCCGAGCGTTCAACAAGTTGTTTGGTAAAACCAAAGCCGTTACTCAAAACATGCTCGACTCTGAGGGGCACGACAACATTACTATCGTTAACTTAAAGACAATCCCTGCGCCTGCTTCTAAATTTTCTAGAAAGTTGGCTCAGCAAATGATGTTGCACCAACTAAAACCAGTTATTGCAGAGCTTAATCTTAACGCGCCTATCCTATGGACTTCTCTTCCGACCGCTGTTGATTTGTGCGGACACTTAGGCGAGTCATCTGTGGTTTATTACTGCGGTGATGATTTTAGTGCGCTGGCTGGTGTTGATCATGACACCGTTGCACAGCACGAATCAGAGCTAATCGAAAAATCTACGCTTATATTCGCGGCTAGCAAAAAATTGATGGACAAATTTCCAAAACATAAAGCGCACTTGCTACCACACGGCGTCGACGTAGACCTATTTTCAACACCCGCACCCAGAGCGAATGATTTACCAAGCAACCACCGCCCTATTGCTGGTTTTTATGGCAGCCTTTCTAAATGGCTGGATTATGAAATGATTGGTCAAGTTGCGAATGCGATGCCGGAATGGGACTTTGTTTTCATTGGCCCAAACGAGCTTGATACGCTCATGCTGCCTAAGTTGAGTAACGTACATTACCTTGGCCCACGTCCACACCACACGCTGCCAAGCTATTCTCAACACTGGGATGTGAGCTTGCTGCCGTTTGTTGATAACGAGCAGATCCGAGCTTGTAGCCCACTCAAACTAATGGAATACCTTGCGGCGGGCACACCCATTATCACAACACCGTTCCCTGCTTTGGTTCCATATCAAGAGCACGTAACGACTGTTGGTAGTGCGAACCAAATGATTTGGGCGCTTGATCATGCACGCCAACTGAACGATTCACCTATCTCTGTCGTCGAACAAGACAGCTGGCAAAACCGTGGTAACTTCGTACATTGGATGTTGGAGCTATTATGAATAATCTGAAATTGCGGTTATTAGTTATCATCAATGCGATGTGGCGCCAACGCTACGTTATCGTTCTTCCAATGCTTATTTTGCCCTTTGTAGGCTTTGGTGTGAGCAAGTTGGCTCCTACTAAATATGACGCGCATACCAGTATGTTGATTCAAGAAACGGCCAAGATGAATCCATTCTTGGAAGACATCGCCGTTTCGACCATGCTCAAAGACCGACTTAATGCATTGAGAACACTGCTTCACAGTCGACATGTGCTTTACTCGGTCGCTGATGAACTGCAATTAACCACGCCAGATATGCCTGAAATTGAGAAACAAGAGATCATTACAGACCTGTCTCAGCGTTTATCGGTGACTCAGCTTGGGAAAGACTTTCTAAAGATCAGTTTAACGTCCAACACTCCAACTGGAATGGAAGCGACGCTGCGCTCGGTGAGTGAACATTTCATTGAACAATTGTTAGCGCCGGAACGCTCATCGATTGAAGACTCAAGTAACTTCTTAAAAATTCATATCGACAAACGTCGTATTGAACTTGAAACAGCGGAAGAAGCATTGGCCTTGTACATGAACGAACACGTGCAATCGACGCCAGAAGTACAAAGCCAAAGCTTAAACCGCTTAGCTTCACTCAAACAAACACTGGCGGAAAAAGAGGCAGAGTTATCGGGTGTCGAAAAAAGTTTAGGGTCAATCGACCAACAACTTTCACGAACCAACCCTGTGATCGGTAAATTAGAAGACCAGATCATCGACATTCGAAGCGACCTAACCTTGTTACAAGCAAAATACACGGACAAACACAGTGCTGTGCAAGCTAAAGTGCGTGAGTTAGACAGACTAGAGAATGAACGTAAGAGTTTGCTCGAGGTAACCCAGCCAACGATGAACAGCGACCAGCTTTGGGACATCGCAAGTAGCACGACACTGAACAAACTTTCTGATACCCAACCTCTTCTGGTCACTCAATTACACAGCCTACAGCTGGTTCGTGCTCGCTTTGAGTCTTTAACCGAAGAGACCAAAAGTCTTCGTACTATGATTTTCGAATTAGAACACAAGGCGAATAACTTCGGCGAAAATGCAAAAGAGATGTACCGCCTTAAACGTCAAGTTGAAATCAAACGTCAACTATATGATGAACTGACAGAGCGTTATGAAATGGCTCAGCTAACGGGTTCGCTTGGTGTATTCGAGCAGAACAAACGTGTGAAGATTATTGATTTGCCTTTCACACCAAGTATCAAATCTAACATGCCGACTTTTGTCTTTATTCTGGCAGGATTCGTTGCAGGTATCGGATTGGGTGTTGGCTTAGCTGTGTTGTTTGAACTGTTCGACTCTTCAATCAAACGCAAAGACGAAATCGAAGATATCTTAGGCGTCCCAGTGATTACGGTGATCCCTAAAATGAGCTAGTCAGCCTCAAAGTCATTTTCGACTTGCTAGCTTCACAGCTTTCTAATTTCCTTGCTTCGTGCATCCTAGAGCAAAACGCCAACACTCGCTTGGCGTTTTGTTTGTTTAAAGCCCCAAGTTCTAATGCTACTTTCGATTTACCCAAGCCCTATGTTTCAAACTGCGATTCTATCGTATTTTGTTTTGATTCCCATTTTGAGAAATGAAAATCCCCCTGGAATTGAACAATCTAAATAACTGAAAAATAAAGACTATTTAATTGGCACAACTCCTGCAATCTCATTGTGTAGTTAAACGTTTTAAAGAATTTACTTCAAGAGAAACGTCAGAACGGCGAAACAAGAATTATAAAGGCAGGGTCCAAACTATGAATACGCATTTAACGAAGCATGGCAAAAAGATCATACACGTTGTTCAGCACCTTGCACCGGGTGGATTAGAAACCCTAACTCTGGATTTGCTGCGCCTTGCTAAACCAACAGACCAAGTGTTGATTGTCAGTTTAGAAGGTACAAAACAAGAATCTATAAACAACTGGCCGAAGCTAGAGCCATACAAAGAGCAAATCGTCTTTTTGGATAAAGCACCAGGCGTACAATTCAATATCATTATTAAGCTAATTAAAGCCTTCAATGCGATTCGCCCTGATGTTGTTCATACCCATCATATAGGCCCATTGTTATACGCTGGTTATGCCGCTCGCGTAACAGGGGTTCCAACTCGAATCCATACCGAACATGACGCTTGGCATCTGAAAAACAACAAACGTCGTCGATTACAAGCGCTTGCTTTAAAAGCTGCTCAACCAACGTTAGTTGCCGACGCGACACGTGTTTATAACCAACTACGCACTGCTTTTTCTTATGAGAACATCATTACCATCAAAAATGGCGTCGATTGTGAGAAGTTTAAGCCAATGTCGAAAGACCAAGCGAGAGCAAGCCTAAACCTGCCGACAGACAAACACATCATAGGTTGTGCAGGTCGACTAGAACATGTCAAAGGCCAAGACCAACTTATTAAAGCACTGACTCTTTTACCTGAAAACATGGTTGTCGTATTGGCTGGCGTCGGAACTAAACGCAATCAACTAGAGCAACTTACTAGCCGGTTGAATCTGAGTGACCGAGTCGTCTTTCTTGGCCTAGTTGAAGATATGACCACGTTTTACGGAGCGTTGGATACCTTCTGCCTACCTTCACGCCACGAAGGGCTGCCGCTTTCTACACTCGAAGCTCAAGCATGCAATATTCCCACTGTCGCAATGGACGTTGGTGCCGTCGATGAAACCTTGTGCCCTATAAGCGGAACACTCGTTAAAAAAGGCAGTATCACGGGATTAGCCAATGCCTTGTTAGAAAATCAAAATGAACGCTTTTTATCACCTCGACACTACGTTCTTGAGAACTTCGACATCATCAAAATGGTTTCGTCTTACAACGATATCTCAGAAGGAGCTTACGCATGATCGATTGGTTACTTGCGGGACTTTGTTTGTTTTCAGGTGCGTTGATTGTCTATCATCACGCAGCCTACCCTTTGTTACTGCGTTGGTATGCTAAAAGCCACCCAGCACGTCAAGTTGAAGAGAGTCATCGTTGTTACAAAGAGGAGCAGCAAGATTGTACGTTGCCGACTATTACCGTTCTTGTTCCTGCATTTAACGAAGAACAGTGGATCGCAGACAAGATTCGTAACCTTGCTTCACTCGATTACCCAAAAAAGAAGCTACAAGTGATTATTGCTTGTGATGGTTGTACCGATAACACAGTCGCCATTGCACAAATGACTATACAAGAAGCGATGTGCAGTGATGTTTATTTTGAGATACATGACCATCGAGTAAACCGAGGTAAAGTCGCGGTTGTTAATGAAGAAGTGACACGTATAACTAGTGATATCACAGCGATGAGTGATGTTTCTGCCCTTATTTCATTGGATGCGTTGCTTATAGCCGCCGCTCATTTTGAAAGTGACAAGGTTGGAGTGGTAAACGCAACCTATCAACTTTGTCCAACAGGCAATGAAGGCGAAAACACGTATTGGCAGTACCAAACCGCGGTTAAAGAGTCAGAGGCTTCGTTAGGTTCTAGCTTGGGCTCTCATGGCGCTTTCTACTTGTTTAGAACAAACCTGTTTGAACTACTTCCACTCAACACGATTAATGATGATTTCATTTTACCAATGCAAATCGTTAAACAAGGTTACATCGCAGAATACGAAACCCAAATGGTGGCATTAGAGCTAGAAGAATCGAACCTAGAAACAGACTTCAAAAGAAGGCTTCGTATCTCAGCGGGCAACATGCAACAAGCGATTCGATTATTTGGCTTGTTCAGCCCGAAGTTCAAAGGCATCGCGTTTGCGTTCTTCTCAGGAAAAGGACTTCGCCTGATCACGCCCTATTTAATGATTGTGTGCTTAGTGTGCTCAATCTTACTTAGAAACTACTTGGTATTTGAAGCGCTGTTATGGGCTCAAGTTGCCGTTTATACCATTGGCGTCCTTGGCTGCATCTTGCCAAAGCGTCTAGTAAACAAACCTATTTCATTAATCTCTTATTTGATAGTTGGACACTATGCCAACTTCATTGGTGGCATTCGTTACCTAATCGGACTAGAAAACTCACCTTGGACACGAGCGAATCATTAAGGACTTATTATGATTAACATTGAACAGCTATCTACCCAAAACCTATACCAATACAAAATCTCACGTGCTAAACGTACTTTCGATTTCGTAAGCTCACTGATTGCTTTGATTTTGCTAGCGCCCGTATTTCCGTTGATTGCGATGGCGATTGCACTCACTTCTCGTGGCCCTATTTTCTACCGTCAACTGCGTGTTGGTAAATCGACACCGGAGAAAATGGAAATCTTTGAGATCATGAAATTCCGTAGCATGTACGAAGATGCAGAAACTCGCTCTGGTGCAGTTTGGGCTACCGCGAATGACCCACGAATCACGCCCGTTGGCCGCTTTTTGAGAAAGACACGTCTTGATGAGCTACCACAACTGATCAATGTATTGAAAGGTGAAATGTCTCTAATTGGCCCACGCCCTGAACGCCCTACTTTTTACACCAAACTAGAGAACGAAATCCCTTACTTTGCTGACCGTACATACGGTGTAATGCCTGGTATTACGGGGCTTGCACAAGTGAATCAAGGTTACGACACCTGCATTGATGATGTACGTCGTAAAGTGGGCTTTGACCATAGTTACGCACTGAGCCTATGTTCTGTGAAGTCTTGGATTGCCGCAGATCTGAGCATCATTTCTAAAACTATCATCGTCATGGTAGATGGTCGAGGTCGTTAAACTGATATGGTGTGAGGCGAAAGAACAAGCTGCCTAGTCCAAGGTGAAAAATAGAGCAGTCTTGTCCGATGTGAACACCAAGCCAGCTTTGATAATGATTTATCGGCTGGCTTTTTACTGCCTCAAAACAAGCCAACCTAAAGAACGCTTCGATTTTAAAATCCAATTGGTATACGATGCCAACATACTGTTCTAAAAACGATTAAATGCCGTTGTTATGAAAATCGAAGATCTTAAGCTGTTTACCACCGTTGTCGAACTGGGTAGTTTTACTGCCGCTGCAAATGCACTTGACCTTCCCCGCGCTAATGTTAGCCGCAGAATAAACGACCTTGAGAAATCTCTTGGCATTCAACTGTTCTTTAGAACCACGCGCAGCCTTTCCTTAACGAAATCTGGTGAGCTTTATTATAAAGAGCTCCTCAATGCGTTAAGTGCGCTCGACAAAGCGAACCATATCGCCTCCAACCTATCAGAAGTTGCACACGGGCAAGTTAAGATTGGGCTGCTGCCAGAAACCAGCGACATCATGCAATCGACGTTGTTTAAATTCCAAGATATGTACCCAAAGATCGAGCTTGATATTCGTACGGTCAGTAATGGTTTTGTCGATATGTACCGACAAGGGTTAGATCTGGCGATGCACGGTGGTACGTTGAGTGATGCTAATGTAGTGGCGCGCAAAGTTATGACTTTACAGCGTGTTTTTGTCGCCAGCCCTGAGTTTCTAGAGAAAGAAGGCACGCCTTCAAGCTTAAGAGAAATCACCAACTACCCCTTTGTGTGCTTTCGATGGCCAAGTGGTGACATCGACAAGCAATGGGACATCAAAGACCACATCATCAAGGTCGAACCTTCGGTGGTGAGTGACAGTATCGGCTTCGTGACCGGTGGTGCGACACGTCACAGAGGCATCGCATTACTGCCGGAACTCTTGGTACGACAACAACTCAAAGACGGAACCTTGATTAACCTGTTCCCTGACCAGAACCTTCAACAAGAAGAAGCATGGCTACTCTACCCGCAACGCAAAGCGCTGAGTCATTCTGCTCAACTTTTGATTGATTTTCTATTACAAGAACTTCCAAATCTTTAGTTATTGTAACGAATATTATGACAGTGTTTCGCGAATAGACTAGATTATCTAAACAAAATTGAAAGATAGAATTGCTCCATAAATTGACAGGAGTAATCCATGAAGCCTATATCTCAACATTCATCTGTTTTGCAGCGTTCGTCTATCTTTCAGCAGACACCTATCTTCAAATACACAGTCATCGCACTAAGCCTAACTGCTCTGTTTGGCTGTAATGACTCTGAGGCGACGACAGCTCAAAAACAAACGCGTCCGATTCAAGTTATCCAACTTGAGCCTCTCTCTCATCAAGTTGAAAAATCGTTCACAGGCAAATTGCAGTCATCAGAAACGGCTGGCGTCGCGTTTCGTGTACCCGGCACTATTCAAAACATGATGGTCTCTGTTGGCGATACAGTTAAGAAAGGCCAACCATTGGCACAACTCGACCCGCACGATTACCAAGTGGCGTTGGAAGAGTTGCAAGCTCGTTCTCTTGAAGCAAAATCCGCACACAAGCTAGCTAAGGCTGAACTTGCTCGAGTGAAACAAGCCATTGCTGACAACGCGATTGCTGATGTTAATCTGGACCGCGCAATCAGCGGTTATGAAAGAAGTGAAGCGGCGGTTAAAGTGGTTGAACAAAACATACGCCGCGCAAAAGATTCGATTCGTTACACCCAACTGCTCGCGCCATTTGACGGCGTGGTCGCGGCATCTAACTTCGATCAGTTTGAACAAGTCCTGCCGGGTATTTCAGTTTTCACCATCCACAACCCTGATCAGCTTGAAGTTAAAATCCAAGTCCCAGAAAACTTGATTCATGAATTCCAACCAAATCAAACCGCTGGTATCAACTGGTATGGCTCAGAGGAAAAACTGATTGGGCACGCCTCTGAAATTGCCACATCCCCTCACCCTATTAAGCAGACCTACGCGGTGACTTACCATGTAGAGTCAGCCGACAAAACGGTGTTGCCGGGCAAAGCCGTCACACTTACAACTCAACTTGGCGAACCAACCGATAATTTCTGCTTACCGTATTCAGCGATCGTCAACCAATCGGGTATCGAGCAAGTATTCACCGTTCAAAACGAGCAAGCGCATGGCGTGACTGTGGACGTGGTTTCGATGTCTCAAAATACCGTGTGTGTTGAATCTACGCTTAGCGATGGCGACTTCGTTGTGGTAAGTGGTGCTCAGTACGTCATGGAAGGCCAACACTTCTCTGATATTAAAGTTAAGAGCCTGTAGGTAAATCATGATGAATCTAGCTGATTTTGCGATCAAACAACGCACCTTCATCCTGTTTTTCACTGCATTGAGTGTTATCGCGGGCCTGTTTTCTTACTTTGATCTTGGCAAGCTCGAAGATCCAAGTTTCACCATCAAAACGGCCGTTGTAGTTACACTCTACCCCGGCGCTTCTGCAGAAGAAGTGGAGCAACAAGTCACCGATACCGTTGAAACTAAACTGCAAGAGATGGGGTCATTGAACCGACTGCGTTCACTGTCTCGTCCGGGCATGTCGATGGTGTTCGTTGACCTTAAAGAGTCTCTTAATTCAAAAGCACTTCCACAAGAGTGGGACTTGTTGCGCCGTAAAGTGTCTGACATGAAGCTGTTACTGCCTTCGACGGCGCAGATCAGTGTCGTGCAGGATGAGTTTTCTGAAGTCTACGGCATGCTTTTCTCTATCCACAGTAAGGATACTTCGCCTGCTGAGCTAAGACGTTACGCAGAAGAACTTCAACGCAGAATTAAAACCGTCGATGGTATTAAGAAGATTGAGTTACACGGTGTTCAGCCACGTGTTGTTCATATCGATATTCCAGATGAAAGATTGGCGCAATACGGTTTATCTATCACACAAGTTTGGTCACAGCTTAATACTCAGAACATGACCTTTGATGCGGGCAAATTTTCAGCGGGCACTGAACGTATTCGCGTTCAACAGTCCAGCGAGTTTGGTTCATTAGACGACATCAAAAACCTGATGATTAAAGGCGGCGTGAGTGAATTCGGAACTAGCTTAATCCGTTTGGGCGATATCGCAGACATCACCATGGGCTACCAAGAGCCAATGATGACCGAGAACCGTTACAACGGCGTACCTGCGGTCACGCTAGCGATGAGCCCAGTGACCGGCGTTAACGTTGTGTCGCTTGGCGATGAAATCAATCAGATCGTTAGCGATTTCCAAGCAACTCTGCCGTTAGGCGTTGATATCTCGACGGTAGCAAACCAGCCTGAAGAAGTTCAGAAATCGATCGATAACTTCGTACAAAACTTGCTAGAAAGTGTCGCGATTGTGTTCATCGTCCTATCGATATTCATGGGACTAAAAAGCGCGACCATTGTTGGCTCAAGCTTACTGCTGACTATCTTGCTGACGCTTATCTACATGAACATCGCGTCAATTGACTTACACCGAGTTTCGTTAGGTACGTTCATTCTTGCGCTCGGCATGTTGGTGGATAACGCCATTGTCATCACCGATATGATGATCGTTAAAATCAACAAAGGCGTCGAGCGTACCAAAGCCGCAATTGATTCTGTTAAAGAGACTGCAACACCCCTCTTTGGCGCGACAGTTATTGCTATCATGGGTGCAAGCCCTGTTATTTTTTCAAAAACCGATGCGGCTGAGTTCGCAAGCTCGGTATTCCTTATCATCGCCTCTTCACTGTTATTGTCTTGGCTCGTCGCGATGACTTTCACGGCCTTGATGTGTTGGTTCTTCATCAAGCCAACCAAGCAAGCTGACAACACCAAAGTGAGCTTATACCGTAAGAGCGTAAACTGGACGGTAGATAACCCACTCAAAGCACTGACGGGGCTTATTCCGTTGATATTAGTGACGGCATTGGCTGTGCCGAGCATCGCGGTTAACTTCATTCCACAAGCCGACAGGCCCATCCTGTTTCTAGATTACTGGCTACCGAATGGTGCCAAGGTTGAACAAACCTCAGAGGACATGAAGCGCATCGAACAGTGGTTGTTAGATCAGCCGGAAGTCGACAGTATCTCAACATACGTTGGTGCTGGAGCTCCTCGCTTCTCAGTAACCATTGAGCCAGAACCGTTTGACCCTGCTTACGGTCAGATCTTGATTAACGCGACAGATTTCCCGTCACTCAGCCCGCTGATTGCGCGTGGTGATAAATGGTTAATGGAAGAATTTCCAAACGCCGACCCTCGTTTTAGAAGCTTAAAACTGGCGACTGCGGATAAATTCAGTGTTGAAGCGCGTTTCTCCGGCCCAGATATCGAGGTACTGCACGGCTTATCAGAGCAAGCGAAAGCGATCTTTGCTCAACATCCAGATACCAAATACGTACGTGACGATTGGCGACAAAAGAGCAAAGTGCTAGAACCTGTCATCAACCAAGACAAGATGCGCCTTGCCGGTATTAACCGTGCCGATATTGCATTCGCGATGAAACGCGCGTCAGAAGGCATGCCACTGGGTCGTATGAACTTGAATGATGAGCTAGTCGCGATTCAACTGCGTGGCACAGAGAGCTCAATTCAATCGCTTGAAACTCTACCGGTTCGCTCTCTGTTAGGCATTCACAGCGTTCCACTGGGTCAAGTCATTGATGGCTTTGAGCTGACCAGTGAAGAGACCATGATTTGGCGTCGCGACCGTGTAAAAACCATCACTGCACAAGCTGGCGTTGGTCGTTACACCACTCCTGCAGCGGTAAGAAACTCGGTTAAAGAACAAATTGAATCCATCCACCTTCCCGATGGTTACCACTTAGAATGGGGCGGCGAATATTACGACGAGCACAAAGCCGTCAGCGATATTCTTAAGCAACTACCTAAAGCAATGCTGTTGATGGTGATTATCTTAGTGGCGATGTTTAACGGCTTCAAACAGCCAGTCATCATCTTCACCACCCTACCGCTTGCGGCGACGGGTGCAACATTCAGCTTATTGCTGTTGGATAAACCATTCGGATTCATGGCATTGATTGGCGCGGTAACCTTGACCGGTATGATCATCAAGAACGGCATTGTATTGATGGACCAGATCGAGCTTGAACGTAAAGACGGTCGCTCACTGTCAGACGCAATTAAAGAAGCAACCGTGAACCGTACTATGGCGATCTCAATGGGTGCACTCACCACAGCACTTGGCATGATCCCGTTGCTTAGTGACCTGCTGTTTGACCAGATGGCGGCAACCATTATCGGTGGCTTGGCTGCAGCAACCGTGTTGTCTCTGTTTGTAATGCCTGCGCTGTACAAGCTTTTCTATCGAACCGAACAAAAGAAAACGGTAGAAGAAGCCATCAAAGACGCAGTGATCGTGCTTGATGCAACACCTCAGTCTACAAATAACGGCACTCCAACCTCATTCAACAAGGAGCAATAAACATGTATACATTAACGAAGTTTAAAGTGGCTCCTATTGCTCTCGCCTTGTTGTTGACAGGTTGTGCGGTTGGCCCCGATTACGAAGAACCTCAAACCACCATGGCTGAGACCTTCTTATATAGCCAAGGTGATGTGAACCAAGACAGCGTGAGCCAAAACGAACAGCACAATCATTGGTGGACACAGTTCAATGACCCAACGCTGAATCAGTTAGTGGCCGATGTTCAAAACCAGAATATCCCACTTAAATTGGCCGCCGAGCGAATCAACATGGCGAACTCATATAAGAGCGTTGTTGAGTCATTCAAAGTGCCGACCATCAATGTCGGCGGCGGTTATTACAACTACCAACTGAGTGAGAACGACTCCCTACTCGGCCCGGTATTTGGCGCTTCTGATGCAGTTGAATCGGCCACAGGTATGTCGTTGCTTGAAGCACAACACGATGGTGGGTTCTTAGGTGCGAGCATCGCGTGGGAAATGGACTTGTTTGGACGTATCGATAAACAATCCAACGCGGCGACAATTCGAGTGGAACAAGCTGAGATCTTTCAATCGGGTTTGAACACCTTGATCACCGCCGATGTTATTCACAACTACCTGCAATATCGAGGCGCACAAGAGCGAAAAGCGATCGCACTAGAGAACATTGCCGACCAAAAACAGACTTTAGAACTGGTCACCAAAGTTGTTCGCAGCGGCTACGGATCTGAGTTAGATCTTGCTCAAGCCAAAGCCATGCTTGCTGCGACTGAATCCATTGTTCCTCAATTTGAAATAGCAGAACAAGTACACAAACAACGTATGGCTGTGTTGTTAGGCGAATCACTTACGAACGTGAACCAACGTTTAGCGGGAACATTTACCTTGCCGAGAATGAACGATGTTATTCCAACAGGCTTACCTTCTGACTTGTTAGAACAACGCCCAGACATCCGAATTGCAGAACGAGAAATGGCAGCCATTAATGAAGAACTCGGCGCAAGCATTGCCAATCGCTATCCAAAGTTCTTCCTAACGGGCTCACCAGGTGTGACGGCGGGAAGTTTTGATGACCTATTCAGTAGCGACTCGTTCGGTTGGGCGGC
The DNA here is from genome assembly GCF_041472995.1 of Vibrio sp. 10N.261.46.A3. Lineage (NCBI taxonomy): Bacteria > Pseudomonadati > Pseudomonadota > Gammaproteobacteria > Vibrionales > Vibrionaceae > Vibrio > Vibrio sp. 10N.261.46.A3. The sequence goes on from NZ_JBFRRH010000098.1 coordinate 16,537, forward strand.
CTCTGCAGGCATCAGTTGGAATGTATTCGATGGTGGCCGAGGTGAAGCCTTGGTGGAAATGAACGAAGCAAGGTTCCGTTCTGCAGCGCTTAACTACCAACAGTCGGTAGACAGCGCCTTTGCAGAAGTCGATTCGAGCTTGTTTGCCTATGGCCGTAGCCAAGAGAACCAAAAGCGCATCGATGAAGCTACCCTTGCCGTCGATAACGCGGTGAACAAAGCAAAGTCGCTATACAAAGCAGGCCTAGTCGATTACTTATCGGTGTTAGACGCACAAAGACAACAAAAAGCGATGCAAGATCGTCAAGTAGCCGCCAAGCTTCAAACCGCTAACACCACGATTGCTGTATATAAAGCGTTAGGTGGCGATTGGAAAGTCGCTAATGAAACACCGAGTGTTGAATTAGCTCACGCTAACTAGGCTCTCTGCTTTCTGTTCTCAGCTGATTAATGCAATAAGCATAATAAAAAATACCGCCGTTGATTACGGCGGTATTTTTATGTGAGCACGTTATACGTTTCGAGGGCCAAACATAATAATCGCCATACCGAGTAGTGCTACTGAGCCACCGACCAAATCCCACGTTGTCGGCTTTTCGCCATCAACAAGCCACAGCCATATCAGGGCAACAGAAATATACACACCACCATAGGCCGCATAAACACGCCCTGTCGCGGTAGGATGAAGCGTCAATAACCAAGCAAACAACGCCAGGCTTATCGCAGCAGGAATCAATAACCAAATGCTCTTGTCTTCTCTCAACCAAAGATAAGGTAGATAACACCCTACAATCTCGGCGACCGCCGTAAGTACAAAAAGACCGACCGTTTTAAATTCAATCACAACTTACCTTTATCTGTTTAAATGCAGAGTACACTGTTAATGCTAATACCTTGGCTTTGTTAGTACATTAGCTTTGTTAGCGCCTAATCCCGTCACCATTTAAGCCCAGTAAAACCAAGCCTTCACTAAACGCATGTTCAGTATTTTTTGATATTTCCAGAGCTTATCTGTTTGATAAACTTGTCTCATTCACTACAAGAGTGAGCGAAAATGATTCATATATCCCAAGTACTAACGTTAGTCGAAAAGCAGCTTAAGTGCTTACAACCTAAAGAAGCTGTGCACTTTAAAACCTACAAAAGAGACCGTGGCTTTCTGCTTTATTGCCTTGGTGACACACAGTTTAAGCTCATTGAAACGGGTTACCACAACCATACATTTACTGGTGATGTAGCAAGCACTCGAAAACACGTTAAGAAAGTATTGAAACAAGAGTTTCCTAGAAGCAATAAGGTTTGGGTTGAATACTATCAAGCTGTCGATGACCCATCCAACGTCAACAGTTCCCACACACCACAGATGCCCCTATTTTAGTTTCAATGGAACATAACGCTGATTGGACGAACGCTATTTTGGCGCTTCTGACGCTGTAAAATTGGTTTTAAAAGTAAAGGCATACGGCGTATCACCAATTTCTCTGAGGTGTTCAAGTCGCTCTATCGCTTCTTCGAGTGTGGGAATATGGTCTTCTTCAATCCACCAAAGCACATAAGTATCTTCAGGTAGGCGATGAAACCAATCCCCCTTTCGGCGTATAAAATCACGGTGATGTGTGCGGAACATGAAGTTCTTTAACGAATCCACAGAGTCCCATACAGACATATTCACAATCATATTCGGATCATCGAAGGCTTTGATATTGGTTGCATCACCAGATTCATCTTTCAGACGCCACACAAAACCTTCACTGCTTTCTGCGATTCCATTAACCAACTCTAAGTTATCGACAAACTCTTTGATTTCTGGCGCATCTAACGGGTATTTTGCCAGAGCGATATTCAACTGAGATAATTTCATAACGTTTCTTCCTTGATAAATTATGAGTAATAAGCAATGTTTTGTTAGGCGTTCTTACTCAAGTAAACCCTAACAAATCCAAACTCTTCGTCGGTTTCTTCCCTATCAATCGCCCAACCATTTTTCAGATAAAACTGAATCGCTTGCTCATTACCTTTGAATGTTTCAAGACGATAATGTTCATGGCCCAATGTGCTCATCTCATTCTCAACATGCTTGAGAAGAGTCGCGCCAAAGCCTGAACGTTGAATGCTTGGGGAAACCATTAAGATATGTACGAAGTCATTTTCAAACGCACAATAACCTTGAATCTGATTATTTGATTCAAGCACGACACAATTTGAGAGTTGTTTCTCAACTTCTTTATCAGACTCACCACTGTTGATGAACCAATCCACGCCTTCATCGCCCAAAAACGAACGGTAACAAGCATTGATTGTATCTCTCGCTAGCTCTTGGATTGACGCTAAATCAGATGCTTGGGCTTTTCTAATATTTTCCATATAACCTTCTTGTTCTCGCGAATAACGCTTCACTTAATCGTGGGCAGCGCGGCTACTTTACCTAAAATATTGTGCTGTAAACACTAAAGTTCAATCAAACTGGTTATCTTAAGCATTGGGAATGAATGTAGAACGCAGATATGGCTTGAGTTAGGGATTAGAAATTAAGAACTGAGAGCTCTGAATTAATAGTTAAGAATTAAAACGAGAAAGCTTATATTCATAGAAAACCACGGGACTTTCATCAGAGGCTTGCTCAACAAAACCTAGCTTCTTAAGTAAGTGTGCAGAGGCGATGTTTGAACGATCGACACCGCCAATCAGTGTTGACCATGACTCTGTGTTTGAGACTTCTGTGATGAAACTCTGCAATAACTCACTTGCTAAACCTTTGCCCCAGAACTCTTCTGCAAGCAAGTAGCCAATATGAGCATCACTTTCCTCTTCCACATAAGCAAACAGAAAACCAATCAATTGATTATCGTTGGATTTCACTTGAAGTAAGCGGCTCTCCGACAACATTCGGTCGAGCCAAATTTCAGCCAGTTCACGTGACACAATACCGTGAAAGTATGGTGGAAGGTTTTCAACAACTGATGGGGTTAGAATGCCAGGTACTCGCTCAAGCAGAGCCGAACGTTCAGGAACAGTAAGTTCACCTGCAACTTCTTCTACTTTTAGTCTTTGAGTTTCAAACGAGATCGCCATGTTTCCAGCCTAGTTCGATAAAAATGTGGATTATACAGCTGAGTTCTCGTATTGGCTTCGTTTCCAAACCAAAACAAACTAAAGAACAGCCACGCCTTCAACCTCAATCACAGTGTTCACATTAGCGCGTTCGATTATCTTGAGTAACGTCGTTTGGATTAGTTCATTATCTCGGATTTCGGTTTCGCAAGAAAAACGCTCTTCTTGGACACCATCGCTCTCACCCAGCATAAATTGAACTGCGACTTCCGTTGCGAGATCTTTGGTCGCCCCGTAATACGCTAACGTGATTTTTGGGTATCCGTTATCGCCTTTTTTAACCTGCTTTGCGATGCGTTTTTTAGCTTTATCTAAATTCATACAACTTCCTTTTAAATCTGAAACTAAAATGAACAAACGTCTGATATTTCTGAACTTTACTATAAAGCATTACCACATTCACTACATGATTTAATGGATGACAATCCACTTTTTCTTCCGTTAGTTTTTCCACAAGAACCACAAAATTTCAAAGAATGGACATTGTAAATAGACATTAAAGTAACAAGAGGAATCCAGGCCAACAATTCTGGCCCGTTACCACCTGAACAATAGATAAATCCAATCGCGAAGATACCAAACATAACAGACTGCAAAGTCCACAATGTTTGTTTGTACTTTGCATCTTTGATAATAAAAAACGTAAAAACCCCGATTAAACTACTGATAACCCCATAGACCGCAAATCCTATAAAGGCTTCTTGTTGATTCATAACTTTCCCTGTCCACATACCACTTTACGGTCTGAGCAACGCCACTAACCTAATTCATAAGACGTTAAACACTAACCTAACATTAAACGAAAAGTGCCAAGCCTAATAAATCATTTTTCGATTATCTGTTCGTTAGCGGTTTTCAACGCCAGCTTTAAACCGTCTGTATCCTTACACCCAATGTAAACATGCTTTCCATTGTTTAGGCTTAACTTCAGCGCTGAACCTATCGATGCATTATGCAACCAGCCATCGCTCAGCATTCGGATGCCAATACCTTGATACCACTTGCTTTGATAGAACGCTGTCTCGGTAATGTCTGACACTTCTACATTCTTACGCCAAAACCCAAAGCCGAAATACCAGCTTAGTACATTGTCTTTGACCTCAATGGTCATGGAGAAAAAGAGCAAAGCAATTAAACCATTGATGGCATGAGCGATTAATGTCCCAGGGTTATTATCCGAGGTAACGACAATGAAAGCACTTATCGCAACAAGGATGATCAGCAATCCCTTGTTGACTTCCTTACTATAAAACACAGTGACAACTCCTATAGACAACGAACAACCCACTAACTAGCCACAGTTATCTTACTGCAGCCTTTCTAAATAATCGTAGCAAGTAATGCAGGCATACTCCCACAACCAAACCAAGCAGCATCGCCTTGATGCTACCAACCCAAAGTATCAAACCAGAATAACCTTGTCCCGGACCTAAGCCTTGTTTATTAATCACATCGACGAACATAAATCCGTTCCACAGCACATGCAGTGAGGCGGTAAATCCATGCACACAAATTGCGATGGTTCCAAGTAACTTGTACTTGCTAATGACTGGTGCGCCGCAAAAAATGACAACAAGCGCAAAGGTCAAAATCAGAGGGACAGACAGTACTAAAGTGGGTGTTATTACTTCAACGTAGCTCTCTGTTCCATAACTGTATGTGCAAAATACCATTGTCATTGAAAACAAAAGCGAAATGAGTGCGAACCATAGCGTTCTATTCATTGGGGTTCCCTGCCTTAATAGTGGGTTTAGGACAAATTCGATAATCGACAGGAAGAACTAATTACCAAAAATACGTCATGAGAAATGCCCTTATTACACTACTATTCGATGGACGACTCAGACTTTCACAAACCCAATGTAACGTGAGACTTAGAACACAAGCTAGATAACAAAAATGCCACTCACCTTCGCGCCTGACTGCATACCTTATTGAGTTTCATGTTGAACCCAAATAACATTTTCGTTTGAAGTTGGAACCTCAAACCAAGACCAAAACAGATCTAACATTTCAGGTGTCATTTCATAAGACTTACCATCCAGTTCAGAGTTACGGCTAAATGCTCTCTGCTTACAAGTCTCAAACGGGACATCAAGGTAATGAACTTCGCTGTCCACCCTTAGGTTTGATGCCCAGCTTATAAATGAATCTCGGTCGGACTTATGCCAAAAACCGAAGTCAAAAATCACCGGAACATCCAAGGAAAAGAGCTGCATTGCAGAGTCTTTGAATAAACCTTGTAGCGTAGCCAGTCGGCTATCAAAAACCTCACGCTCCATATGCTCGCCATACAAAGGAATCATCCACTCATCGATCGAGAAACGAAAGGCGCCATGCTTTTCTGCAAGCGCTTTAGAGTAAGTCGTCTTACCCGAGCCAATAAAGCCACATACGAAGTAGATCTTAGTCATGATGCCCCTTTAGTCTGCTTGTTACGCATGATTCTTTCTTTTAGAAGTGTACCAATACTGCTCACTACAAACGTAAAAGCAAACGCCACAAGTGGCCGATAGAAATCAAACACACCATCTGTCATAAAAAAGTACTGATGAATGGAAACACCAAAACCAACACCTAATGCCAGCTTCAGATTCTTGAAAATGCCTTGTTTCATGTTCATTCCCTCGTAGAAAGCAACACTATGTATAGGTGTGAGTGAGGTTATGGCCGAACCCTCTGTGACATAAACGCTTTAAAGCCAAGTAAGTCGAAACTGCAAAGCGTTGGGAATTCATCTTGAGCGCTTGTTAGGCAAATTTCGTTTCGCGCGCCATTTCCTGAAAAGTTTGCCCATTGAGAACGAAGTCTTTTGTATATTTAAAGCCTGCTTTATTGGTATGAGCAGCAAAAGAACGAGCATTGTCTTTATGCACGTACGTGTAAACGTAAGAAAATTTAGAACTTCTTACTTCACAACTAAACCGAAACAACTTCTCAAACACACCTTGACCACGACAAGCCTTACCCACACAGACAGGTCCCCAAAAGTATGAATTAGAAGAGCTTAGTTGGGTACTCCCAACTACCACTGAACCAAGCTTGTTCGCCACAGAAGTGAGTCCTTCTGAACATTCCCAGAACTTCCATGAAGCACAAGCAGCCATCGCTACTATCGTGTTGTTAAGTTCAGCAACATATATAGCCTGCTCTTGCTCGATAACTTGAGTTAGAAGCACTTCGTCCATCACTGTATTTAAGAAACCATCGCATTTATCAGATTCATCCAAGTTAGATACATGACACGATTTCTGTAGTTCTACGATTTGACTGATGTCCTCAAGTTTTGCAGCTCTTATTTCCATGACTTCCTCTGTTGAATATTTCTTCTTTTTGCCTAACGCTAAGTTAAGCCGCCACAACGCTGATGGCACTACAATTCGCGAAGCGAGAGTGCCATGCGTTAGAGGTCGGCTTGAACGCCTTGTTATGTGACTATTAAAACATCGAGTTATTATTGGCTGACTCTTTCGGGACCACTTGAATTGAATCCCAATGCTCGACTATTTTTCCATTTGAATCGAAACGGAAAAAGTCCATCGTTACGTACTCTTCACCAGCAGGCCATGTTTGCCTTGTATGCAAAGCTACCTGATCACCTTCAGCAATAATTCTCAAAAACTCTATATCCTTTTTTGGATAGTCCCGAGACATTTCTTCAAAGTAATCTATAAAGCCCTGCTTACCATCAGCAACAACTGGGTTGTGCTGGATATAATCATCACCAACATACAACTCTACTGCTTTTGCTGGATCACCCATGTAAGCAGTTCTATAAAAAGCAATAGCATTGTCTTTGTTTTGTCTAAGTTGATTCGTCATAGCAGCCTCATGAAGGGAAGTTTCACACTAACAATATGAGATATCGAGTGCTTTCGCCAGCGATGGATTAACGCTTGTCACATAATGAATGACACGGATTCCCCTACCGAGGATCTGCCACACTTATGTGGTACTTAAATGCATCGGAGGCACCATGTCTGATTATTCTTATTTCTGCGGTATCGACCTAGCTAAAAACCACTTCAGTCTTCATGCCGAAGACCAAAATGGTAAGGTCATACTACATAAGTCAGTAACCCGCTCTAAACTACAGATTTCGATAGCAAATATACACTCATTGGTGTCGCTCCAATAACACGCGAAAGTGGGCGCTACAAAGGCAAGCGCGTGATCCAAGGCGGTCGAGCGCAAGTACGCACAGTGTTATATATGGCAATGATGTCAGCCAGCAATGTAACCCCGTATTCAAAGCGACTTATGCTCGACTTTTAGCTGCCGGAAAGCCTAAGAAAGTCGCAATAATCGCGTGTGTTCGAAAGATGGTTGTAGCTCTTAACTCTATGCTGAGAGATGGCGCCATGTGGGATGAAAACACTGCCAAAAATTAATCATTGACGCCATAGTCGTTTGTTATAAGCGTATTAACTGCAACACTTTCTCTATTTTTGTAGCAAATGCTACTTTCTTATGCTTGTGATACTCAATGAATACACCCGCCAGATAACAATTGTAGGGCTTCGTACTATCAGGCATGACCCAATATGGTCCTCCACTCACGCCTCTTGGATGAGGTATTGCATCCCCATTAATTTTATCTGACCACTTTATAGCGTAATGAGCTTCTTGCTGTTTACCAAATTCCCCAAAATCAGTATTTTCTGAAAAACTAAACAAATAGCTCCAAATTACACCTCGAACATGCCGCTTAGCAGCGTTAGATGGTTTCCCTTTATTTTTAGAGCTAGGGAAGCCTTGTACAAGCTGCAAATCAATATCCTGGAGCTCTACGTTGATTGCTGCCTTTTCTAGTGGAATAGTATAAGGGAGTGCTTCCAAGAACATATCTACACCCGAGGAAATCTTAAACACTGCAATATCAATGTCATCAGCTTCGTTCGTGGTACGGTTTTTAGTTCTTTTTATACTTTCATAGTTTAAATAAACCACTTGTTCACCGAGAGCAATACAACCATGTATTGCTCTCGGTGAACAAGTGGTTTA
>NZ_JBFRRH010000099.1:0-3340 GCF_041472995.1 Vibrio sp. 10N.261.46.A3
TTAAAATGCTCTAGCCGTGTAACTGCGCTTATGGCGGTTATGTGTGGATTGTCTTTGTCTATCCATGTGTTAAAATTACCTTAGAAATTCAGCCCTGATAACTCTCCATACCGCCAAGTTTGAATGAGTTTCGGGGCTTTGTTTTATCTGGCGTTAATCTTACTCCTCAATACTTTACTTCGCAATTTCCCTTCGTTTTTCTTGCTATCAGGCACAAAAAAGGCCGCTATCGCGACCTTTCCTTATCAGTGCAGATTAAGTGACGTTACGTTAAATACGTTTGCTAAAAACACCTAACGTACATACAATGTAAATATGATTAATTTTAACTGGGATTCAGCCAAAGCTGAAATCAACATCAAAAAGCATAGTATTTCTTTTGAGGAAGCAATGTCTGTGTTTTATGACGAATACGCAATTCAGTTCTTTGATGAAAGCCATTCAGATATTGAAGATAGATTTTTGATGCTTGGGATGAGTAATAACTTAAATGTACTTATTGTTTGTCATTGTGAGCGAGATGATGGAAATACAATAAGAATCATCTCCTCTCGAAAGGCCACAAAAAATGAGATCAAACACTACAAACGAGGACATTAGCATGAAAGATGAATATGATTTTTCAACGATGAAATCTCGCAGAAACCCTTATGCTACAAAGCTAAAAAAACCAGTGACGATGCGACTGAGTGAAGATGTTATTGATTATTTTAAAGAGATGTCAGAGGATTCAGAGATCCCCTATCAAAGCTTAATAAATTTATACTTACGAGACTGTGTTAACAATCATCGTAAGCTAGATATGAGTTGGAAAAACTAAAAAAGGCAGCTTTCGAGCTGCCTTTTTCTACTTCGCACTAAGTGCCGTTATGGTAAACAACAATGGATATCTAACGTTACATTTTTTCGATCAATATTGAGAACCGGCGACGTTGTCGCCTGAGCGGCCTACGGCCGAAAACAAAGAGACTCAACCGACTAGGCCGCTTTGCATGAATCGTTTATCCTATAGAACATAGCAGCTACGCTGCAATTGGGCGCGTGGTAGGTTTATGCGTATAATCAGGTTTTTCATTCGCTATAAATCACAACCTGATTACCATTACTGACTATGGCTGCTCGCACTTCTGTTAACACCCCCTATCAACCTAGACCGCTTAACTTTCTACTTGAGTTTAGTAGATACCCCCGTGCATGCACGGGGTACTTACTGTTACAACTCCATGCGGAGTTGACCAGAATCCTTTTCGCCCTGGTGTCTAACGTAATTCGCTATAACTTGTTCATTCACGCCTACGCTACTGACAAAGTAACCTGGCGACCAAACAATGTTCTCTTTCCAGTAAACCTTACTTAGCCAACTGAACGTTTTTCGCATGTGGTGCGACGATTGGCTTTTAGTTTACCCATGACGTCTGAAATACTGTATTTCGGTGGGATAAGCATCATCATATGCAGATGATCTTCATCAAAGCCTATCGTCTCGATCTCAACGCCAGGTAAACTTCGCAGTAACTTTGGCATAACCTTCCGTAGGTAGCTGCACATTCCAGGATTCAGGATTTTCCGACGGTACTTAGTTACCCAAACTACGTGATACTTCGTGTAGTAGACACTATGAGATGAGGTGTAATATTGCATTTATCCATCGTACCGTCTCCAAAGGCATTCATCCACGGGTAAACCCGTGGTTTTCTGTATCCACAGAATAAAGCATGGGAAACCATGGTGGCGACAGATTCAACACTTCGAGATATCGAAATCATTGAAGTCACTAAAATGCTCACCTGTGGCAAACCAGCCTTGGGAGGGATAGAGCGACACTGTGAAAGCAAAGAATGCATCCACTCTAACAACACCTGGTTTACTTGCTCTAGTCGAGCCTGCTCTCGTTGTGGTAAAAAATCGACCGATAACTGGATAATTCAGCAGATAGAGCGAATGCCACATTGTCCTTGGATGCATATGACATTCACTTTCCCTGATGTTTTATGGTCTCTGTTTCGTAACAACCGCTGGTTACTCGATAAACTTTGCCAACTCGCTATAGACAATCTCCTTTATGCAGCAAAGCAGGCAGGACTAAAAATTGGAATTTTCTGCGCACTGCATACCTTTGGAAGACGTTTAACTTGGCAACCTCATGTACATGTATCTGTCACCCTTGGGGGAATAAATTCACATGGCGACTGGAAGGCTCTCTCCTATTGCCATGAAAACGTCGAAAGACGCTGGCGAAACGGACTCTGTAATTTACTATTCGCTGAATATGAATCTCTAAATATTGAAGATGCCGACACTCACTGCCGTGATTTTGATGAATTTCGTCGCTTCATTAATGCTCAACGCCAACGCTTTTGGCATGTGCACTTTGCAAAGAAAACCCATCACCCAAAAGCCACAATAAATTACCTAGGTCGTTACCTTAAGCGTCCACCGATTGCTGGCGCAAAACTGGCTCATTATCGTGGTGAAGCCAATCTATCATTTCGTTACCTCAACCATCACACGGGAAAATATGAAATAGAGGAAGTCAGCCAAATTGAGTTGATCAAACGTCTTATCCAGCATATCCCAGAGAAAAACTTTCGCATGATCCGTTACTTTGGTTTTTTGGCCAATCGTGTGGTCGGAAATCAGTTATCCAACGTACGGGTGGCTCTAGGCATGGAGATTCATCCACCGAGTACGCCAGCACTTCGATATTGTCAGATGATGAAATCCTTTTTGAAAGTGGATCCTTTTGAATGCATTCTGTGCGGTGGCCGAATGAGATTTGCTGCTTTCCATGCTGGTGCTGGTCGGAAAAATATTATCAATGAAGCTTTAAGCAGGCGTGGTGAGGGCCTCGCATAGGGAAGATCTATCCAAAATCTGGAATTTGGACCATTTCAATGACATATTCCAGCCTAAATACGGGTTATACGGATTTGGGGAGAAATCTTTGCGGAATATTGACCATCTCAATATTAAAAAACTCCCCATTAGAAACTTTGAAATCGCTAAACATTGAACGTTCAGTGCGTCCGTTCACGGTAGGGCGGAACAACTGGTTGTTCTCTAAGACTCATAATGGTGCCCGCGCCAGTGCCGTGCTGTACAGTCTTATCGAAACCGCGAAGGCTAACGACTGTGAGCCGTATGAGTACCTCGAATACGTGCTACGAGAAATCCCGAAACTGAAGAGTGAGGACGACCATGGTCATCTTCTTCCTTGGAACATGCCAAAAACGGACGAGTCCCCCATTCCCGAATAGCGTTCAGAATGACAGATACCGCCTTAGTTGGCGGTATCTGTGTTGATATTAGAAAGTCAATGAGTCGGTTCGTAGACGCTTAC
>NZ_JBFRRH010000100.1:0-2150 GCF_041472995.1 Vibrio sp. 10N.261.46.A3
ACGTAACTGCACTTAGTGCGCATCGATATTTAGATACAAAAAGCCTCCAGAACGGAGGCTTTTTTTGTCATTGGTGTCAAACTATTACTACCAAAATTCAGGTTGAGACATGCGAGTAGGGAATACTCTTAAAATCTCAATACAGTTATCTTTGACTCGATAAGGTATGAGGTAGGGATACTTATTTAGGACAAGTTCTCTTGTTCCAAACACTCGGCCTGTGCGCCCCATAGCTGGATTTGTTTTTAGGAGGTTTGTTAATTCATAGACTTCTTGCACAAATTCACGTGATGATCGTGGGTTATGTTCGTGTAGATACTCCGCGGACTGCTCTAGGTTGACTAAGGCTTTTTTAAGCCACTTAATCTGCATTCACGCCCCACTTAGAGAATGCATCCTGCACTTCTTCTTTATTGGCAAACTGTCCCAAATCAGCTTCATTCAGAGCGTCTTTGATTTCATTAATCTGCCAAAGCTCACGAACTAGGTAATCTTGAATTGCTTGGTTGGTAATCCATGACTTTGTTCGCCCCGTGGACTCTGCAAGTAGTGTTAGTTTTTGTTCGATATCTTCGGGGATTCTGACTGACATAGATGGCATGGTAAGCCTCCTTGTATTACGTTGATTATATTGTAATACAAAGTGATCATTTACCATAATAGGAATAATAAACACCAAAAACTCGTCTTGAGATATACTCAAGTTACATACTTTATTCGAGGTTATGGATTTTATGGAAAAAAAAATATTCAAAAATATCGCTGTTGTTAGTTTGTTAGCATCTTTGATTGTTGGATGTAGTGATGATTCGTCAAGTAATGTTACGGGAAGTAATTTTCCATCTCTGATGCGAGTTGAAGTCACATCATCTACAGGTAGTACGTACGGAATTTTTGATGGTTCAGACTTTTATGTGAAAGCCATGGGCTATTATGATGATGGTAAAGAATTGGACATTACCAAAATCGTTGAATGGAAAACTCTCAGTGAGAGTGTTTACATTGACTCTGAAGGGCAATTAAAGGCATCTAATCCTGAGGCAGTCGTTTCTATAGACTCTACATCTGTAGTGGCATCATTGTCAGGCATCAAAAGTGAGGATTTCATTATTCGTCGCTTGACCCTTACAGACTATTGTCAAGATTATGTTTCATCAGACCCAGCTGTTGCATCTCTTGTTGCTCTCATCGAAAGTGAAAGTAAAGCAGACATCGAAGCTTTTGATACCTCTTCGATTCAAGATATGACATGTCTTTTTTCTGGGACAGGAACGGCGCTTTCAAGTTTAGATCTGTCGGGTTGGGATACTAGCAACGTTGCTTCAATGCAGTATATGTTTGCTAATTCGGATTTTAATGCGGATGTGTCTGGATTGGATATGGACAGTGTTATTACTATCGAAGGTATGTTTGCAGCGGCATATTATTTCAATCAAAACCTATCCAGCTGGATATTCCCATTAACTGTTAATGATTCTGGTTATCTCTCTGGCTCTGGGGTTGACGACAGTTCTAAACTAGCCCCAACTCCTAATGAAGCATTGTATGGTGCGATATTGGATAAGGATAATACTGCAATTGCTTCTTATGATGTCTCGGGGTTGACCAATTTTTCAGGAATGTTCTATGGGGATAGATCTTTTAATGGTGATATTTCTGGATGGGTTACCTCTAATGCAACCGATATGAGCTATATGTTTTATGGTGCTCAGGCGTTTAATCAAGATATCTCTAGTTGGGATACTAGCTCTGTTACTGACATGAGCAGCATGTTCTCCTTTTCTGTTTTCAATCAAGACATCTCTGGTTGGGATACTAGCTCTGTTACTGACATGAGTAACATGTTTGCAGTTAATTATAGTTTCAATCAAGACATCTCTGGTTGGGATACTAGCTCTGTTACTAATATGAGTAACATGTTCTTCATGGCGACTTCTTTTCAGTTTTCCCTTTCCGGCTGGGATACTAGCTCCGTTACTGACATGAGCAACATGTTTGGTTTTGCGGAACTCTTTAATCATAACATTTCTAGTTGGGATACTAGCTCCGTTACTGATATGAGCCACATGTTTGCAAGTGCATATGTGTTTAATCAAAATATTTCTAATTGGGATACCAGCTCTGTTACTAATATGAGCAGCATGTTCAAT